>JBBWZU010000781.1:0-3149 GCA_039649225.1 Hyphomicrobiales bacterium
GGCCGCGCCGTCAGGCCGGCGGCCGCAGCGCGCCGACGTTTGCGTGGTGGGTGCAGGCTTCGCGGGCCTCGCCGCGGCCTACCGGCTCAAGCAGGCCGGTCTCGACGTGGTGCTGCTGGAGGCGCGCAAGCGCGTCGGCGGGCGCTCGTGGTCGGTCAGATTGAAGGACGGCGCCTTCGTGGACTTCGGCGGCCAATGGGTCGGATCCTCGCAGTCGCGCTTCTACGCGCTGATCAAGGAGATGGGCGGCGAGACCTATCCGTCCCCCGATTTCGGCAAGACCCTGCATCGCGGCATCCTCAACACCGACGAATATCACCGCATCGGCGAGGAAGGGGAGGATACATTTCCGGGCGCAAAGCTCGTCAACGACGGCAGCAATGCCCTCGATGCCATCGCCAAGACGGTCGATCCCGAAGCGCCGTGGAAACATCCGGACGCGGCGCGGCTCGATTCCATCACCTTTGCGGAATGGCTGCGGCAGAACGTGGAGAACGAGAGCGCGCGCAGGTTCATTGGCGCCGAAGCCGGCTCGGTGCCGTGCGCGAGCCCGGAGGAGATTTCGGTGCTGCATCTTGCCTGGCTGATCCGCGCCTGCGACGGCTTGAAGGAGTTGTACGGCGATGCGCAGAAGGACGGCGTCATCGGCGGCACGCAGACGGTCGCGCGCCGCGTTGCCGAAAATCTCGGACCATCGATCAAGCTTGGCCAGCCTGTGCGCAAGATCGAATGGAATGACAAGGGCGCCATCGTCCATTCCGATCAGATCAGCATCGCGGCGCGCCACGTCATCGTGGCGATCCCGCCCAATCTCGCGGGCGCGATCGAATACGAGCCGTCACTGCCGGTGAACCGCGTGCAGGTGACGCAGCGCTGGCCGCAGGGCCTCGTGATCAAGGTGGCGATGATCTATTCCGAGCCGTTCTGGCGCCGGGATGGGCTCAACGGCACCTCCTACGACCACATCTCGGTCATCGGTGAGACGGTGGATTCCAGCAACCCCGAGACGATCTCCAAGGCCGGCATCCTTACCGGCTTCGTCTATACGGACAACGCGCGCAAAGTGGCGCCGATGGCGCCGGAGGAGCGCAAGAAATTGCTGCTCGACGAGGTTGCCAAGCGTTTCGGCCCCAAGGCGCTCACGCCCGAGCACTACCACGAGTCCAACTGGTCGACCGAGGTGTGGACCCGCGGCTGCTTCACCGGGTTCCTCACCCCGGGAGCAACCACGCTGTTCGGCGCGGCGGTGCGCGAGCCGGTCGGCCCGATCCGCTGGGCCGGCACCGAGACCTCGACCCAATGGCCGTCCTTCATCGACGGCGCGATCCGCTCCGGCGAGCGGGAGGCCGCGGCGATCGCGAAGATATCAAACAAGGTAATTGCGCCAGCATGAAAGTCCTGGTTACCGGAAGCGCCGGACACCTCGGCGAAGCGCTGGTCCGCAGCTTGAAAGGCTCGCGCGAGGTCGTCGGCCTCGACATTCTCGCCTCGCCATTCACCAGCCATGTCGGTTCGATCGTCGACCGCGCCTTCGTGCAGCGCCACATGGCGGGCGTGCACACGGTTTTTCACGCCGCGGCTCTGCACAAGCCGCATGTCGCGACGCATGGCCGCCAGGATTTCATCGACACCAATATCACCGGCACGCTCAACCTGCTCGAAGAGGCCGTGGCAGCAGGCGTCAGGTGCTTCATCTTCACCAGCACCACCAGCGTGTTCGGCGACGCGCTGATCCCGCCGCCGAGCGCCCCCGCGGCATGGGTGACCGAGGAGGTCACGCCGGTCCCAAAGAACATCTACGGAGTGACGAAGGCTGCGGCCGAAGACCTTTGCCAGCTTTTCCATCGCAACCAGGCGCTGCCTTGCGTCGTGCTGCGCACGTCGCGATTTTTCCCCGAGGAGGACGATAGTCCGATGGTCCGGGCGGTCTATGCGGACGCCAACATCAAGGCGAACGAGTTCCTGCACCGGCGCGTCGACATCGAGGACGTCGTCAGCGCGCATCTCGCCGCGGCGGAGCGTGCGCCCGCGCTCGGCTTTGGCAAATACATCATCAGCGCCTCAACGCCGTTCCGTCCCGAGGATCTCGCCGGACTGCGCGCGGATGCGCCGAGCATCGTGCGCCGACGCGTTCCCGACTATGAGGCCGAATATGCGCGGCGCGGCTGGACGATGTCCCCGGTCATCGATCGGGTCTACGTCAACGACCGGGCCCGCCGCGAGCTTGGCTGGCAGCCGCGGCACGATTTTGGCGCCATTATCGCCCGCCTGCGCGCCGGCGATGATCCCCGCAGCCGTTTGGCCCGGGAAATCGGCGCAAAGGGCTACCATGCCGAAACGTTCGCCGACGGGCCTTATCCGATCGCGTGATGCTTGGACCAATTTCCGTGCTGGCCGGTTTCCGCTGTGCGCGCCGCTGCGCATTCAGTTGCGGGTTGGCCGCCGATTCGCTACCTGCTTGTCATGAAAACCGTCGATTCCGCCCACGACAAGATTCTCATCGTCGATTTCGGCTCCCAGGTCACCCAGCTCATCGCCAGGCGCGTGCGCGAGGAGGGGGTCTATTGCGAGATCGTCCCGTTCAATAAGGCCGCCGAGGCCTTCGCCACGATGAAGCCGCGCGGCGTCATCCTCTCGGGTGGCCCGGCCTCGCTGACCGAAGACATTTCTCCGCGCGCCCCGCAGGCGATCTTCGAGGCCGGCGTGCCAGTGCTTGGCATCTGCTACGGCGAACAGGCGATGGCCTCGCAGCTCGGCGGCCAGGTCGAGGGCGGGCACCATCGCGAATTCGGCCGCGCCGAGGTCGAGGTGGTGCGCGAGGCCGCGTTGTTCGACGGGGTGTGGCAGAAGGGCGGCAAATATCCGGTCTGGATGAGCCACGGCGACCGTGTGACCAGGCTGCCCGAAGGTTTTGAGGTGATCGGCATCTCGAACAACGCGCCATTCGCGGCAATCGCCGACGAAAAGCGCAAGTTCTACGCGGTGCAATTCCACCCCGAGGTGATGCACACGCCGAACGGGGCCGCGCTGCTGCGCAATTTCGTGCGCAAGATTTCCGGCGCCAAGGGCGACTGGACCATGCGCGCCTTCAAGGATGAGGCGATCGACAAGATCCGCGCCCAGGTCGGCAAGGGCCGGGTGATCTGCGG
>JBBWZU010000567.1:0-3867 GCA_039649225.1 Hyphomicrobiales bacterium
CCATGACAACTTCCCCGCGCGTCGTCATCGTCGGAGCCGGTTTCGGCGGCCTCGCCGCCGCGAAAGCCCTAAGCAGCAAGCCCTTCGACGTCACCGTCATCGACCAGCACAATTATCACTTGTTCCAACCGCTGCTGTATCAGGTCGCGACCGCCGGACTTTCGCCGGCCGAAATCGCTTCGCCCATTCGCAGCATCCTGAGCCGCAAACGCAACGTCAATGTGATGCTCGGCAAGGTGTCGGGCGTCGACATCGTGCGGCGCGAGGTGATCGCGGAGGGCCGGCGCATTCCCTACGACAAGCTGATCCTCGCGACCGGCGCGCAGCACGCCTACTTCGGTCACGACGACTGGTCGGCCTTCGCGCCCGGTCTAAAGACCATCGACGACGCAATATATATCCGCCGCCGCATCCTCCTCGCTTTCGAGAAAGCCGAGACCGAACCGGACGCGGCCGAGCGCGCGCGGCTCTTGAATTTCATCGTCGTCGGCGGCGGCCCGACCGGAGTCGAAATGGCAGGCGCGATCGCGGAGCTTGCCAAGCGCGCACTGGCGGCGGACTTCCGCGCGATCGATCCGCGTTCGGCGCGCATCATTCTGGTGGAAGCAGCACCGCGCCTGTTGACGCCGTTCGATCCGTCGCTGTCGCAGGCCGCCAAGACCTCGCTCGAACAGCTTGGCGTCGAGGTGCGGCTCGGCGCGCCCGTCACGGCGCTGGATGCGCAGGGCGTGTCGATCGGCACGGAACGCATCGAGGCACGGACCGTGATCTGGGGCGCGGGTGTGATGGCCTCACCGGCCGGGCGCTGGATCGGGGCGCAGACCGATCGCGCCGGGCGCGTGAAGGTTTCGCCCGACCTGTCGGTGCCCGGCCATCTGGAGATCTTCGTGATCGGCGATACGGCGCTGGCAATCCCCGAAGACGGCATACCCTTCCCGGGCCTTGCGCCGGTCGCAACGCAGCAGGGCCAGTACGTCGCCAAGCTGCTGATCGCGCGGCAGAAGGGCAAGTCGGTCGCGCCGTTTCGCTACAGCGATGCCGGCTCGCTCTCCGCCATCGGCCGCAGCCGCGCGGTCGTGCAGATCGGCCGACTGAAGTTCAGCGGCTTCTTCGCTTGGCTGCTCTGGAGCACGCTGCACATCTACTTTCTCATTGGCTTCCGCAACCGTCTGGTCGTCGCGACCAACTGGCTGTGGAATTACGTCACATTCCAGCGCGGCACGCGGCTGATCACCGGCGTTACGGGTTCGCGCATGGAGGACATGCCGATGCCGGATGAAAAACAGCCGCCGATGCGCGGCGCAGCTTAGCTACTCTGTCCGCCACAGCGCCTCGCGCCAGCGCAGCGCGATGATGGTGGTGAACACCAGCCCGATGATCGCGTAGAGCGAGGCCATGGCGCGATAGCCCACCAGCTCGATCAGCGGGCCGGCGGCGAGCAGCCCGAGCGGCAGGCTGTAGATCGCCATCATGCGCACGCCCATCACGCGGCCGCGAAAGCGCGTCCCGGCCTCCCGCAGCAGCAAGATCTGCAGCGACACCATGCTGAAGCTCTGCATGATCCCGCCAAGAATGAGACACGGGATGGCGTAAGCCGGCCCGGGCATTTGCGCGAAGACGAGCAGCAACGTGAACCAGATCACCGACGCCGCCATCATCAGGCGGGTCAGGCGCATTCCGTTACGCGCATTGCTCAGCACGATCGAGCCGACCAGCGCGCCCGCGGCGAAGCTCGCCACCAGAAATCCAAGCCCGGTCTGGTCGAGCCTATAGACGTTCTTGGCCACATAAGGCATCAGGCCGTTGGTGAGCGGGAACGCCACCAGATTGGTCAGGAACGCGATCGACACCAGCGCCAGCAGGATCGGCGTATTCCAGGTGTGCGCCAGGCCCTCCTTGAGGTCGAGCCAGGGCGATTTTCCGACCGCCTCGTCGGGCGTCATCGCCAGCGCGACGTGGCGCAGCGGCGCGGTGTCGCCCAGCATCATCAGCGCTCCGACGAGATAGAAGCTCGCGATGATCACATAAGCCGGCGCCATGCCGAAGACACCGAAGATGCTCGCGCCCAGGATCGCTCCGGCGACGCGTGCCGAGTCCGTCGTGGTACGCGACATGCTCAGCGCGCTGATCAGTGTGCGCGCCGGCATGGTCTCGGCGATGAGCGCGCTGCGCACGCCGAGGTCCGAGGGACGGACCAAGCCCATGAAGGCCGAGATGATCAGCACGACCAGCGGCGTGACCGCGCCGAGCAGGGCGAATGCCAGCAACATGCTGGCGAACGCCGCATAGGCAAAGCGCATGCCGAGCAGCAGCGATTTATGCCCGATCCGGTCTCCGGCAACGCCGTAGAGTGGCGCGATCAGGGTGCCGAGATATTGCAGCGCACCGAACGTCGTCAGCCAGAGCACCGACCCGGTCTCGGTCAGCACGTACCAGCCGAGGATGATCGTCTCCATCTCGAAGGCCCACGACGTCAGCAGGTCGGCGGGCCACTGGTAGCGAAAGCTGCGTGTCGCGAACGGCGCCAGCATGGCAAGACGCAACAGGCCGGTTGCCGGGACATCGTCCTCGCAGACCTGTTCGCTTTGCCGTGATGATTCGGTCCGGTCGAGCATTTCCAGCGCTGGCGCGGGCTTGTGGCCGCCCGGCTGGCAATGAACCTAACGTATTCGCCCTGCGCCGAAACCCGCAATCGCGCATAGGCGCTTTGCATCCGCGATGCTGCGCCGCAACGTCAAAGCAACCGCGCCTCGCGCAGCACTTCGGCGGCGATGCGGTGCGCCTCATTGGCGGCGGGGATGCCGCAATAGAGCGTGAGGAGCAGCAGGATCTCCTGGATCTCCTCGACCTTGCAGCCGTTCTTCAACGCGCCCTTGAGATGCACGCGCAACTCGTTCTGATGTCCCGCCGCCGCCATCATCGCCACCATGGCGAGCGACTTGGTGGCAAGCGGCAGCGCCGAGCGGCTCCAGACATCGCCATACGCATAGGCGTTGATGATGTGCTGCAGCGGCTGGCCGAACGCGCCGAACGCATTCTGGCGTTGCTCGACCGCGTCCTTGCCGAACAGTTCGACGCGCAGCTTCAACCCACGGTCATGCTGCTCTTGTGTGTCCATGTTTCTCCCCTCAGTTGGTGGCTCGGCGCGATCATGTCATGATCATGTATTCAACGCCCACCCGGACTTCTTCCCAATAGACTGATCATATGATCGACGCAGCCATCATCGGCCTCGGGCGCTGGGGCAAATCCATCGTCACGGCGGCGCAGGGCAAGAGCAAGCGCCTGCGCTTCATCCGCGGCGTCAGCATGGAGCCCGAGCTCGTGCGCGATTTCGCCGCGACGCATCAATTCGAGCTCTCGACCGACTTCGCCGAAGCCGTCGCGGATCCACGCGTGAGGGCCGTGTTCCTGGCGACGCCGCATTCGCTCCATGTCGAGCAGATCGTTGACGTGGCGGGCGCCGGCAAGCATGTGTGGAGCGAGAAGCCGCTGGCGCTGACGCGTGGGCCCGCCGAGCGCGCAGTCGCGGCCTGCCGCAAGTCCGGCGTGGTATTCGGGCTTGGCAACAACAAGCGCTGTTTTGCCTCGATGCTGGAATTAAAGCGCCTGGTCGCGGACGGCACGCTCGGCGAGGTGATGCACATCGAGGCGCATTTCTGCAACGAGCATTCGACCCGCGTGACCGGCGGCTGGCGCGATGACCCGAATGAATCCCCCGGCGGCGGCCTCACCGGTGCCGGACTGCATCTGATCGACGCTCTGGTGAATCTCGCCGGGCCGATCGCGCAAGTCGATGCAAAACTGTTCGCGCAGAAGCCGCCGCCCGATCCGCGCGACGTTACGGCCGTGCTGGTGCAGTTCGAA
>JBBWZU010000572.1:0-3147 GCA_039649225.1 Hyphomicrobiales bacterium
TCAGGCTCTCGTCGATGCGCGCGAGCGCCTTCACGCTCTGTTCGTACATCGAGGGCGTCACCGGATCGGGCGCGACCGCGACGGTGAAGATGAGGCCGTCGTGTTCGACCGCGCGGCTGCGCGTCGGCGTCAGGCCGGGGAAACGCGTAATCATGCAAGGCTCCGGTTGGACGATCATGATCTCGTCCGACTGTGCCTGTGATGGTGAAAAAAGAGAAGGCGGGATGTCAGGTGAATTGGCGCGCGACCTATGGCGAGATCGCGCTTGACGGAACGTGGTCCGTCAGGAACGCCGCAGCAACCTGACCAGAGCGCGCAGCGGCGCGGTCCAGCGCCACGATGTCGAGCGCATGATCTGATCCAGTTGCGCCTGATATCCCGCCCGTTCGGCATCCGCGTCCGCAAGCCGTGCTTCGGTCTCGGCGAGCCGTATGTGGGCAGCCTCGGCGGCCTGCGCGGCGAGGCGGTGCGCTTCCCGCGTCTCGTGGACCTCGCGCTCATGCCCCACGCATTGCCTGACGAGCGATTGAAGCGCGGCTTCCGTGATCAGCCGGCGCTCGCCGGGGTCCGCGATGCGCGCATGCCAGCGTTCGTTCTCCTGCCGGCGCTGCTGCAGCGGCACGCCGACGCGCGCCACCGCGGCGAAATGCAGCCCCGTTACGGCGGCGCGGGTCGCGGCCTTGATGTCGTCGCGGCGGAGAAACTTGCGCCACATGTGCAGATCGCTCCACACATCCGGCGGCCCGGGCGCCCAGCCGTCCGGGAGGCGGCGGTAGGCATCCATCCGGTAGCCGCAGAATGTCGGGCCGAAGCGGTTGAACTTCTGTTCCACGAACAAGCGGCGAAACGCCGGATCGGCAAGATCGCATGCCAGCGCCTCGACGGTCCCGTGCGGCGAAATCTGGGTGTGGATCACGTTGCCGAAGTCGGCTGCGGTAAGGAGGGTTTCCAGTTCCGCGAGATGATCGGGAAACCAGAGATCGTCGTCACAGATATGCGCGACGAGTGTGCCCGTGGCTTGCGCCAGCACGGCGGCGCGGTGCGCCTCGCCGTGGCGCGCGCCCTTCGCAAACTCGAAGGTCCTGACGCGCGGATCGCGCTCTCCGAATGCGCGCGCGCACGCTGCCGTTTGCTCCGGCGCGCCGTCGCAAACGACCAAGAGCTCGAAATCCCTCGAAGTTTGCGCCAACACGCTCTCGATCGCGGCGGGCAGAAGATCCGGCGGCCGGTGCACGGGCAGCAGCACGCTGAATCGTGGCGTCGTCAAGCTAGTCATTCAACCCCGCCATCTTCCGTGCGGCAGCGATCCGCTCCACGATCATCAGGGCCTCGCCGGCGGACGAACGCGGCGGCGGGCCGCCGCGCAAATGCGCCAGGAAAGCCTCAAGCTCGCGCAGAAGCGGCATTTCGTTGGTCACCGTCTTTTCGTAAGGCGCGCCGCGCTCGCGGTCGGGCACGCCGTCCGCGATCGTGATCCGGTCGTCATGCGCGCCGCCAAGTTGCGCGCTGCGGCGGCTGCCGACGACAACGACCGATCGGAGGATAACCGGATGGCTTGTGGCGACTTCGATCGTCACCTGCGGCGCCCCGCCGTCGTCGAATTCGGCGATGATGTCGCTGCTCGCCCGCCCGGGCGTCGGCGTCCAGGCGGCGCGCGCGGCGGGCAGGTGGCCGAGGATTTCCAGCACGATCGACAGGTCGTGCGGCATGAGAATCCATGCCGCGTCGGCATCGGGGTGCGAATTGCCCCAGCCGAGACGATAGCTGCGGATCGCCAGAATCTCGCCGAGGTCACCCGACTTGGCTATGGCGGCGAGCGCCTCGATGCCGGGATGGTAGCGCCACTTGTCCATGACAAAGATACGTTCGCCCGCGGCTGCGACCAGTGCCTGCGCGGCGGCAATGTTCGTGGTCAGCGGCTTTTCCACGAAGATCGGGCGCCCGCTCGCCAGCAGCGTCTCGACCACGGCCGCATGGGTGATGCTCGGGGTCGCAACCACATAGCCATCGATGGCCGCGCCGATCTCGGCGCCGGTTGAGACAGCGCGTGCCGCGCCGAGCGCGAGGGCCCGCGCGCGCGAGGCTTCGGTCGGCGCGGCGACATGGACCTCGGCGCCAAGGCTTAAAAGGTCGCGCAGGATGTTGCGGCCCCAATTGCCGCAGCCGATCAGCCCGACACGCAAGGTCAAGACGCGCACCGCTCCGGCAGCGCGCCATGCATGCGCCGCCACGATTGTAGGAACGTCGCCCTGAAAGCCGCATAGTCCGGCGCCTGCGCGTCGCGTTCGGACAATATCGGCGCTGTCGTCGGCCAGGACAGGCCCAGTTCCGCACTGTCCCACCGGCATGCGACCTCGTCATTCGAATCCCAATACGCGGACACGCCGTAGACCAGCACGGAGGGTTCGGGAAAATAGAATCCATGCGCAACGCCGGTCGGGATGACGACGGCGCGCGGCGCATTGGCGCCGATTTCGATCAGACACGAAGTCCCGGCGGTGCGCGACCAGGGCCGGACGTCATGCAGGGCGAGCAGCATCGTGCCCGCAACGACCGCAAGATGATCTACATGTTGAATGTGTACGTGCATGCCGCGCAGCACGCCGGCCGCGCTGGTGACGCCGTTGAATTGCACCGGCCAGCAGCCGAGCTCCCAGCTTTCGCGGTAGATCTCGGTGAAGGCGCCGCGGGAGTCGCGATGCGGCGTCAGCGGTCGCACCACGACGCCATCAATCGATTCATACTGCTGTGCCGATGTCATTCAGGTCCAACCGCGATAGATCCGAGGGTTTTAGGTGAAGCAAAAATTTCTGGCCGCGTAATGCGCCGGAAGCGCGACGGCCTACAGGCAATCGGGCTCACGACATCAACAAAACAGCGTGATGACAGCGGAAAATTGAAAGGGGCGGCCAACTTGGCCGCCCCTCGAAGGTGCAAGTGACTCACGTGCAAGTGAATCGCGTACGGGTAACTCGCGTGCAAAGTGACTCGCGAGCAAGTGACTCGCGTGATCGTTTGCTAGACGTCAAGCACCGCCACGATGCGCAGCGTGCCCGGCTCGACCACGATGATCTCGTCACCACGGACGAAATACATGTAGCCGCGCCATTCCGGCTCGATCTCGACGATCGTCGCCGGCAGCGGCGC
>JBBWZU010000004.1:0-6951 GCA_039649225.1 Hyphomicrobiales bacterium
TCGTCGACCCAGTAGCCGAAGATGGTTGCGCCCTTCGGGCGTTCATTTGCGGCGCGCAGCACCTCGGACAACCCGTGGCCGTAAAGGATGTTGTCGCCCAGGATCAGGCAGGACGGATGTCCGCGCACGAAGTCCGCGCCAATGACGAAGGCCTGCGCGAGGCCGTCGGGCTTGGGCTGCGCGGCGTATTCGAGCTGCATGCCCCATTGCGCGCCGCTGCCGAGCAGGTGGCGGAATGCGGCCTGATCCTGCGGCGTGGTGATGATCAGGACTTCCCGGATTCCCGCCAGCATCAGGCAGGAGAGCGGATAATAGATCATCGGCTTGTCGTAGACCGGCAGCAGCTGCTTCGACGTCACCAGCGTCAGCGGATGCAGCCGCGTGCCCGAACCGCCGGCCAGAATGATTCCCTTACGCGACATGCGAGGTTTTCCCTGTTTCACCCAACTCGGCGGCGAGCAGCGCGGTGATCGCGTCGGTCTCCTCGGTCCATGGACGCCCGCCGAATCCGAAGGTGCGCACGAACAGGCTGCAGTCGAGTTCCGAATTGGCCGGGCGCCTGGCGGGCGTTGGAAATTCCGCGCTGGTGATCGCGGTGACGCGCGGCTTGACGCCGGTGATCGGTGCCTGCGCGGCGACGATGCGGCTGGCAAATCCGTGAAAGGTGGTCACGCCCGACCCGGCAAAATGATAAGTGCCCCAAACTTCATCGCGCGCAATCAGTCGCGGTGCGATGCGCAGGATCGCATCGGCAAGATCGCGCGTCGAGGTGGGACAGCCGCGCTGATCGTCGACGACGCGCAGCTCCTCGCGCGTCATCGCCAGCCGAAGCATGGTTTTGAGAAAATTATGCCCGAACTCGCCGTAGACCCACGAGGTCCGCACGATCAGGTGGTGCGCGGTCGCGGCGCGCACGGCGCGCTCGCCGGCCGCCTTGCTCCTGCCGTAGACATTGATCGGCGCGACCGCATCGCCCTCCACATAAGCGTCGAGCTTGCGCCCGTCGAACACGTAGTCGGTTGAAATGTGCAGCAGCGGCACGCCGGCGGCAGCGCAGGCTTCGCCAAGGATCGCGGGCCCGAGCTCATTGCCTTGGAGCGCAGCTTCAAGTTCGGTCTCCGCCAGATCGACCTTGGTGTAGCCGGCCGCATTGACCACAAGGGAGGGCCGCTGCGATGCGAAAGCAGCGCGGACGGCGGCGGGGTCCGCGATGTCGGCTTGCGCGTGCGACAAGGCGGTCATCGGGATCTGGCGCGCAGCGCTGGTCCGCGTCAATTCACGGCCGAGCTGGCCATTGCCGCCAAAGACCAGGATCACGCAACGACTCCGAGCCGCTCGCCGCGATAGACGCCGCTGCGGATGCGTTCCCACCAGGTCCGGTTGGCCAGATACCACTCCACCGTCTTGCGCAGCCCGGATTCGAATGTTTCCCGCGGTTCCCAGCTAAGATCGGTGGCGATCCTCGAGGCATCGATGGCGTAGCGCATGTCGTGTCCGGGCCGGTCGGCGACATACGTAATGAGGTTTTCGCGCGGGCCGATCTTGGCGCTCGGCGCCAGTTCATCCATCAGCGCGCAGATCGTGCGCACGACTTCGATGTTCGCCTTCTCGCAACGCCCGCCGACGCAATAGGTCTCGCCGGCGGTTCCCTTGGCGACGACGGTCAGCAGCGCGCGGGCGTGATCGTCCACGAACAGCCAGTCGCGCACATTGGCGCCCTTGCCGTAAACCGGCAGCGTGAGGCCTTCGAGCGCATTGATGATGATCAGCGGGATCAGCTTTTCGGGGAAATGATACGGGCCGTAATTGTTCGAGCAGTTGGTCACGACCACCGGCAGGCCGTAGGTGTGGTGCCAGGCGCGGACGAGATGATCGGAGGCGGCCTTGGAGGCCGAGTAGGGCGAGCGCGGATCGTAGGCGGTCGTTTCGCAGAACAGGCCTTCCTCGCCGAGCGAGCCGAACACTTCGTCGGTCGAGATATGGTGAAAGCGGAACGCATCACGTTCGGCGCCGGGCAACGCGCGCCAATAGCCAAGCGTGGCCTGCAGCAGCGTGAACGTGCCGACCACATTGGTCTGGATGAATTCGCCCGGGCCGTCGATCGAGCGATCGACATGGCTCTCGGCCGCTAGATGCATCACGGCATCGGGCCGGTAGCGCTCGAACAGCTCGCGCATCTTGGCCGCATCCGCGATGTCGGCGCGTTCGAAGGCGTAGCGCGGGTCGTTCGACACCGGTGCGAGCGAATCCATGTTGCCCGCATAGGTGAGCTTGTCGACCACCACGACCTGGTGATCGGTCTCGCGGATCGCCTGCCGTACGACCGCCGAGCCGATGAAACCGGCGCCGCCTGTGACGAGAATACGCTTGGACATCACGAGCCTTGGTAAGTGAATGGAGATACGAAATCCGCGAACCGGCCGAGCTTGAGATCCTTGTCGGACAGGACCACCTCGCCCGGCGCTACCGGCCAGTCGATGGCAAGGTCCGGGTCATTCCAGATCAGGCCGCTATCGTGGGACGGGGAATAGAAGTCGTCGACTTTGTAGGCCACCACCGAGTCCGGCTCCAGCGTGCAGAAGGCATGCGCGAAGCCGCCCGGAACGAAGAATTGTTCCCCTCCGTCCGCGGTGAGCGTTGCGCCGCGCCATTGTCCATAAGTGGGCGATCCGACGCGCAGGTCGACCGCCACATCGTATACGCTGCCCTGCAGCGCCCGGACAAGCTTGGATTGCACCGCAGGCGGCAGCTGAAAGTGGAGGCCGCGGATCGTTCCACGCTTGGCCGAATAGGACTGGTTGTCCTGCACGAACTTCACCCCGATGCCGGCGGACGCAAAGGTATTTGCGTTGTAGGTTTCAACGAAATAGCCGCGCGCGTCAGCAAAGCGGCGCGGCTGCAACAAGACAGCGCCGGGGAGGTCGAGGGCCTTTATTTCCATGGCGGCACTGAACGTATGAACCTGTTCGTGGTCAAGCGTACTAATCAGGAAGGTAACGCTGCCGGCGCGGGCCACTCAGGCCCCGCGCGGGCGGTTTTCCATTGGATTTCATTGACGAATCAATGACATACGGGCATGTTCACGACCCGAATGGATCCGCCGGTTTGACCGGTTCCAGGAGGCGTGACGCGTGCGCCTTCGGCGGTTGCGGGTGAAAAGTTAACGCATTTTGCGTGCGCTTCATGATACTGTGCTAATTGGTTGAGTAACAACGCAGTTTAGCTGGTGGGGCCAGTCGATTTTCATCGAAATGGTCTGTGGAATTCGAGCGATCGAAAGCAGTGAACGATGTCCTTGATGAGCGTTGCCCGTCCCGCAGCACGGCCGGCGCCGTCCTCGGCGCTGAAAGAAGCCATGGCGGCATGTTCGCATGCTTTCGTCGGCGTCGCGCTGATGAGCGGCCTGATCAATATCCTGTACCTGACCGGCTCTTTTTACATGCTGGAGGTCTATGACCGGGTGCTGCCGAGCCGCAGCGTCCCGACGCTCGTGGCTTTGTCGCTGCTGGCGGTCACGCTGTTCGCCTTTCAAGGCGTCCTCGACGTCATTCGCTCGCGCATCATGATTCGCGTCGCGGCGACACTGGACGAACGCCTGAGTGGGCGCGTCTATGACATCGTGGTGCTGCTGCCATTGCGCACCAAGGGTCAGGGTGACGGCCTCGCGCCGCTGCGCGATCTCGACCAGATCAGGACGTTCCTGGCCTCGACCGGCCCGCTGGCGCTGTTCGATCTTCCCTGGATGCCGATCTATCTGATCATCTGTTTCCTGTTCCATCCCTGGATCGGGATTGCGGCGCTGGTCGGCGCCACCATCCTGACCAGCATGACGCTGATGTCGGAGTTCATGACGCGCGGCCCGTCGCGGACGGCCGTAACCCATGCGGGCGCGCGCAACAGCCTTGCCGAGGCCGGCCGCCGCAACGCCGAGGCGCTGCACGCGATGGGCATGGCGCCGCGCATGGCCAAGATCTGGGGCGACATCAACGTCAAGTACCTGGCAAGCCATCAGCGGACCTCGGATGTGGCCGGCGGGCTTGGCGCGATCTCGAAGGTTCTGCGTTTCATGCTGCAATCGGGCGTGCTCGGCCTCGGCGCCTATCTGGTGATCCAGCAGCAGGCGACCGCCGGAATCATCATCGCGAGCTCGATCATCGTCGCGCGCGCGCTGGCGCCGGTGGAACTGGCGATCGCAAACTGGAAACAGTTCGTGTCGGCGCGCCAAAGCTGGCGCCGCCTGTCGGATTTCCTGAGCGCGATGGACAAGGGCCCGGAGCCCATGGCGCTTCCGGCGCCGAAATCGAATTTGAGCGTGGAGGCTGTCACCGCGATGCCGCCGGGCACGCAGCGTCTGGTCGTTCAAGACGTCACCTTTAATCTCAAGGCGGGCCAAGGGCTCGGCATCATCGGACCGAGCGCGTCGGGCAAATCCTCGCTCGCGCGGCTGATCGTCGGCGTATGGTCGCCGATGCGCGGCAAGGTGCGCGTGGACGGCGCGGCTCTGGATCAATGGTCGCCATCCGAGTTCGGCAAGCACATCGGATATCTTCCGCAGGACGTGGAACTGTTCTCCGGAACGGTGTCGCAGAACATCGCAAGGTTCGAGCCGGATGCGCCGTCCGACGCGGTCATCGCCGCCGCGCAGGCGGCCGGCGTGCACGACATGATCGTGCGGCTGAGCGACGGCTACGAGACGCAGATCGGCGAGGGCGGCACCGCGTTGTCCGCCGGCCAGCGTCAGCGCGTCGCGCTGGCGCGTGCGCTTTATCGCGATCCGTTCCTGATCGTGCTCGACGAGCCCAATTCGAACCTTGATTCCGACGGCGACAAGGCGCTCACCCAGGCCATCATGGGCGCGCGGGCGCGCGGCGCGGTCGTGATCGTGGTGGCGCATCGGCCGAGCGCGCTCGCCGGCGTCGATCAGGTGCTGGCCATGGTCGGCGGGCGCATCCATGCGATGGGTCCGCGTGACGAGGTTCTGGCCAAGTTGTTTGGTCCGCAACCGCCGGCCGGCGTGCCGACCGCGGCGCCTGCTGCCGCGGCTGGCGGCGGGTTGCGCCTGGCTGGAGGATCCGCCTGATGAAAGCGCTGCATTCGATCCGCCGGCATCTGTTCCTGGCGCTCATCATCGGCTTTGTTCTCGTCGGCGTCATCGGCGTCTGGGCGGCGACCAGCGAGTTCGCCGGCGCCGTCATTGCGCAGGGCCAGCTTGTCGTCGACACCAGCGTGAAGAAGGTGCAGCACCCGACGGGTGGCGTTGTCGCCGAGCTCAACGTGAAGGACGGCGACAAGGTCAAGTCGGGCGACATCGTGGTCAAGCTCGACGACACGCAGACGCGGGCAAATCTCGCGATCGTCAGCAAGGGGCTGGACGAGCTGATGGCGCGCCGCGCGCGCGAGGAGGCCGAGCTCGAGGGGGTCGACCGTATCGTGTTTCCGGCGGAGCTGCTCGCGCGACAGGATGATCCCGACGTTGCGCGCATGATCGCCGGTGAAACCAAGTTGTTCCAGACACGCCGTAATTCGCGCGAGGGCATGAAATCGCAGCTGACCGAGCGCGTCGCGCAGTCGCAGGAGGAAATCGGCGGACTCATCGCCCAGGTCGAATCGAAGGACAAGCAGATCGACTGGATCAAGCAAGAACTGCAAGGCGTGCGCGAGTTGTGGGAGAAGAAGCTCGTGCAGTTTACCCGCGTCACCACGCTCGAGCGCGAGCAGGCGCGCCTGGATGGCGAGCGCGGACAGCTCGTTGCCTCGACCGCGCAGGCCAAGGGCAAGATCTCCGAGATCAAGATCCAGATCCTGCAGATCGATCAGGACATGCGCACCGAGGTCGGCAAGGACCTTGCCGAGGTGCGTGGCAAGATGGCCGAGCTGGTCGAAAAGAAAGTCGCCGCCGAGGACCAGCTCAAGCGTGTCGACATCCGCGCGCCGCAGGACGGCATGGTGCATCAGCTCGATATCCACACAGTGGGCGGCGTCGTACAGGCGGGCACGCCGTTGATGCTGATCGTGCCCGCGGCGGACAGACTGATCGTCGAGGCGAAGGTGCAGCCGCAGGACATCGACCAATTGCGCGTCGGCCAGCCCGCCGTGCTGCGATTTTCCGCCTTCAACAGCCGCACGACACCAGAGCTCAACGGCGAGGTTTCCGTCGTCTCGGCCGATGTGACGCAAGACCAAAAGAGCGGCGCGAATTTCTACACCATCCGGATCGCGGTCCCGCCGGAGGAAATCGCGCGCCTGGAGGGCCTGAAGCTGGTCCCCGGCATGCCGGTCGAGGCCTTCGTGCAGACCACGGTGCGCACCGTCGTCTCCTTCTTTGTGCGTCCGTTCCAGGATCAGATCGCCCGGGCGTTCCGCGAGAAATAGGGCGCGCGATCGGCCGGCTTTGCGCTATGGGTCGGCCGTGTTCCACACTCAGCCAGAGCGAACTCCGTGCCGTCAGACCGCGAGCGCCAGCCTAAACCGTCCTGCATTGTGTTGGGCGGTGGCGGCTTCATCGGGACAAATCTGTGCCGGCGGCTGGTCTCGGCCGGATATCGTGTCCGGGCGTTCGGGCGGCGCTGCCAGTTTCCCGAGGAGTTGCGCGGTGCCGAATGGTACCAGGGCGATTTCACCGATGTGACCGCATTGGCGGCGGCCCTGGAGACCTTCGATGTGGTGTTTCATCTCGTCCACAGCGCCACCCCGCACAGCGCTAATCTCGACATGGCGGGTGACGTTCAGGGCAACGTCGTGGCTTCGCTGGCGTTGTTCGATCTTTGCAGCAAGCTGAAAGTGCGCCGTCTCGTCTTCGTGTCGTCGGGCGGCACCGTCTATGGCCTGCCAAAGGCCATTCCGACCCCGGAGACCGCGCCCACCGACCCCATCGGGGCTTACGGCGTCAGCAAGCTTGCAATCGAGAAATATCTTGCGGTGTATGAGCGTCTCCAAGGACTCGATTTTCGC
>JBBWZU010000014.1:0-8736 GCA_039649225.1 Hyphomicrobiales bacterium
GCCGGCGCCGCGCAGGAGTGCAAGGAGGCGCTGCTGGTCAACCCATACGACTCCGAGGCGGTGGCCGGCGCGCTCGATCGCGCGCTGTCGATGCCGCTCGAGGAGCGCCGCGCGCGGCACAAAAGCCTGTTCGCCGTGCTGACCAAGAACGATATCGCGCACTGGGCCGAACGCTTCCTCGAGACGCTCACTAGGCCGCCACGCGCGTCGAACTGGCGGATGTTGCTCGAGGCGGCCGGCGCCCGCTGAGAGGTTAGAGTTCTTGATTTGTCGCGCGTCCGGACGGAAAACCGGTCCCCGCTTTTCCTGGACGCGCTTTGAAATTCCCCGCACCGCTTTTCGAATAAACCTCCCGAAGCCACTCGCCCGGTTGCCGCAACGGTAAGCGTAGCGACGGTGATGCGGAGCGTGAATTGCGCGGGCCTGGCACGCGCCGCGACAATCTGGCGTCACCCTAAAGCGGGCAAAACGCGCCGCAACTGTAGAAATTTGATCGCATTTTCCTTAACCCATGACTGTGCTGGTGCAGACACATTGTCATGGCTGAATGAGCTTGGAGAACCTTGCGAGCGCCGATGACCCGGCACCGCGGGACGCGGTGGTGGCGTTGCGCGCGCGGCCGGATTTCGCCGCAGCCATGCGGGCGTCCGCGAACGGCGTCGTCGCCCTGTACGAAGGCAGCCGCGTCCTCAACTGGCTGATGGACGACCGCGGCCGCGTCCTTTTCGGCTATCTGGCGCTTCATCTTCATTACAGCCGGGACAGCGCCGATGCGTCCTCCGGCCTGACGCCGACCAACATGAAGGCGCTGTGCGCCGAGCTTGACATCTGCAGCCCCGGCCGTGTTTTCGCGATGCTGTCGTTGATGCGCTTTCGTGGCTACCTCATGCCGGACCCTGATGTGACCGACCGCCGCCAGCGCAGGCTGGTCGCGACCGAGAAGCTCATCGCGTTTCTGCGCGATCGCTGGCGGCCGCACTTTGTCGCAATGGCGCCGCTGTTTTCCGACGGCGAGGCAATCCTCGGGGCGCTCGACGATCCCGCCGCCACCAGACCGCTCGTTGACGCCATGGTCGCGCGCTTTCGTGCCGGTTTCCGGCTTGTCGCGCACGCGCCGGACCTCGGCCTGTTCAGCGAGCGCAATGCCGGCACGTTGATCCTGGCGAGCCTGCTCGTATCGGGCCGGGCGGATGACACGGTGCCGCCGTCGCAGCCGGTGCCGATCTCGATCTCGGCGCTTGCGCGCCGCTTTTCGGTCTCGCGTCCGCATGTCCTCAAGCTCATTCGCGATGCCGCGGACGATGGGCTGATCGAGCGGACCGGCCAGGGTGGCGATCACATTCTCATTCGGCCGCGGCTTGCCGAGGCCGCGCAGAATTTCTTCGCCACGACATATTTGTTTTTTGCCGACTGCGCACGGCAGGCACGCATCACCAGACGACGCTGATGGCGGCGCGCCCGACATGCTCGGTGCCGCCGCTTGAGATCGTCGTCGAGCGCAACGCCGGATGGGTGATCCTGCCGGGATTGACAAGAAGGATCTGTTTGGAGCCATTGAACATTCAAATGGCAGCCATAAACGAATCCTTGAGATGCGCAGTCTCAACCTGGATCAGCTCCGGACCTTGATCGCCGTCTCGAAGCTCGGGAGCTTCTCGGCGGCCGGGCGGGAACTCAATCTTACGCAGCCTGCGATCAGCTTGCAGATCCGCGAACTCGAGGAGCGAATTGGGCTCAAGCTGCTCGATCGCGTCGGCAAGCAGACCCGTCCGACAACGGCCGGGCGCGATCTGATCGAGCGCGCCGAGCGCATCATGGCGGAGGCCGATAGTGCGCTCGCGGCAATGCGCGGCCACAAGGAAGGGCATGCGGGCCGCGTTCATCTCGGGACGGGACCGACGGCGCTCGCCTATATCCTTCCGCCCGTGCTGCAGCAATTGCGTGAAAAACACCCCGATATCGAATTGGTCGTGACGACCGGCGCCACCGCCGAGATCACGGAGCGCATGCTGGCGAGCGTGATCGACCTCGGACTGACGGCCTTGCCGGTGAACGAGGCCGAGTTCGATGTCGTGCGCGTGCGCAGCGACCCGATGGTGGCGATCTTTGCGATCAGCGATTCCGACATTCCCTCGGTTGCGACACCCGCCGATATGGCGGTGCGACCGCTGATCCTGGAATATCACCGCGGCAAGCAGCTTCGGCTCGGCCGCGCTTGGCTGAAGGCCGGCGGTGTATCGGTCAAGCCGGCGCTGCAGTTCGACGGCATCGAGGCGATCAAGGATGCGGTCGCGGCCGGTCTCGGAGCGGCCATTGTGCCGGCACCCGCGCTGAGCGATGGCCACTCGAAGAGCAGGATCGCCGCGCGTCCGCTTGATCCGCCGCTGGTGCGGACGCTCGGCCTCATTCAGCGACGCGACAAGCCGGACGACCCGGCCTTGCGCGCCGTGCGCAACATGCTGCTCACCCTCGTCGATGGCTCGGTGCGGGACGAGTGATTGCCGGAAAGAGCGGCGTGACGCCTACGCCGCGCGCGTCCGCTTCACGTCCGGCGGCACGGCCTCCTCGACCAGCGCCGCCAGCGCCTCCTCGAGCGGCATGACCTTCTGGTCCTGGCTGCCCAGGCGCCGCATCGAGACCGTACGCGTTTCGGCCTCCTTCTTGCCGACCACCAGCATCACCGGCATCTTGCCGACCGAGTGCTCGCGGACCTTGTAGTTGATCTTCTCGTTGCGCAGATCGATGTCGACGCGCAGCCCGCGTTTTCGCGCGGCCGTATGGACTTCGCGGGCATAGTCGTCGCCCTCCTGCGTGATGGTGGCGATCACGGCCTGCTTCGGCGCCAGCCAGAGCGGGAAGTGGCCGGCGAAGTTCTCGATCAGGATGCCGGTAAAGCGTTCGAGCGAGCCACAGATCGCGCGATGCACCATCACGGGCTGCTTCTTCTCACTGTCCGCGTCGATGTAGAACGCGCCGAACCGTTCCGGCAGGTTGAAGTCGACCTGGGTGGTGCCGCACTGCCAGTCGCGACCGATCGCATCGCGCAGCACATACTCGAACTTCGGCCCATAGAACGTGCCTTCGCCCGGATTGACGCCGACTTTGATGCGATTGCCGGAACGCGCCGCGATCGTGTCCAGCACGTTGCGCAGCACGCCCTCGGCATGGTCCCACATTGCGTCCGTGCCGACGCGCTTTTCGGGCCGGGTTGCGAGCTTGATGAGGATATCGTTCTCGAAGCCGAAATCGGCATAGACCGAGAGGATCAGGTCGTTGATCTTCAGGCACTCCTCGGCAAGCTGGTCCTCGGTGCAGAAGATGTGCGCGTCATCCTGGGTGAAGCCGCGCACGCGCAACAGGCCATGCAGCGCGCCGGAGGGCTCATAGCGATGCACCGCGCCGAACTCGGCCAGGCGTATCGGCAAGTCGCGATAGCTCTTCAGTCCGTGCTTGAAGATCTGCACATGGCCGGGGCAGTTCATCGGCTTGATGGCGAACCAGCGTTTGTCCTCGGCCTCATCGCCGGCCGATTGCGCCGCGAACATGTTCTCGCGATACCAGCCCCAATGGCCGGAGGTCTCCCACAGCGACTTGTCGAGCATCTGCGGCGCGTTGACCTCGTCATAGTCGCCTTCAAGCCGCCGGCGCATATAGGCGATGATCGACTGGAACAGCGACCAGCCTTTGGCGTGCCAGAACACGACGCCCGGGCCTTCCTCCTGGAAGTGAAACAGGTCGAGCTCGCGCCCGAGCTTGCGATGGTCGCGCTTTTCGGCTTCCTCGATCTGCTTCAGATAGGCGTCGAGGTCTTCCTGCTTGGCGAACGCCGTGCCGTAGATGCGGGTCAGCATCGGATTGTTTGAATCGCCGCGCCAGTAGGCGCCCGCGACCTTCATCAGCCGGAACGCATTGCCGACCTTGCCGACGCTGGTCATGTGCGGTCCACGACAAAGATCGAACCAGTCGCCCTGATTGTAGATCTTGATCGGCTCGTTGCCGGGGATCGCGTCGACCAGCTCGACCTTGAACAGCTCGCCTTTGTCGCGGAAGACCTGCTTGGTCTTCTCGCGGTCCCACACCTGCTTGGTGAAGGGTTTGTCGCGCGCGATGATCTCGCGCATCTTCTTCTCGATTGCCGGGAAGTCTTCCGGCGTGAACGGCTGGTTGCGGAAGAAGTCGTAGTAGAAGCCGTTCTCGATCACCGGGCCGATCGTGACCTGCGTGCCGGGCCAGAGGCTCTGCACCGCTTCGGCCAGCACGTGCGCGGCATCATGGCGGATCAGCTCGAGCGCACGCGGGTCGTCGCGCGAGACGAACTCGATTTTCGCATCCTTCCCGATCGGGTCGGAAAGGTCGGCCAGCTCGCCATCGAGCGCCATCGCGACCGTGCGCTTGGCGAGCGAGGGCGAGATGCCCTTGGCGATGTCGAGCCCTGTGATGTTGTCGGGGAATTCGCGGCGCGCGCCGTCGGGGAAGGTCAGGGCGACCATGGGGCAGTGCTCCTCAAGGCTCACTCCCACGAACGAGCGTGGGTAAGCGGGAATCGCATTGAAATAGCACAGAATTAGCGGTGTTCAAGCCTTCGTCGCAGCGGATGCTTTTGCGCTGCGGATGATCACAGGTTGCAACGGCTGCCACGTTGCGCGAAGTTACCGCTGGGTGGTGGAGACGAAAACGTGCGGCCGGTCTTGATCGTGATGGCAGCGCTCCTGCTGGCCGCTTCGGCTCACGCGCAGGATCGTGAAGGGTCGCCCGGCAGCCGTGTGGCGGCGAAACCTCTGGACAACCCGGACAAAGGCGCTGAGCCGCAAAAAAAGGAAGCCGCCAAGCCCGCACAGCCGATGGTGTTCTTCATCGCCACGGGCGACCCGGATGCGTGCGGCGCCGGATGCAGCGCGTGGATCGCGGCCGAGGGCAGGATCGACGACGGCACGCCCGGGCGGCTGCGCGCGCTGCTCGCCCGCTTGGGTAAGCGCAAGCTGCCGATCTATTTCTATTCTCCGGGCGGCGCGGTGGACGCCGCGCTCGCGATGGGCCGCATGCTGCGCGCCCATAATCTGACCGCCGGTGTCGCCCGCACGATCCCGCAAGGCTGCGATCCGGAACTGGCACACGAGCCCTCCTGCGACACGCTCAAGCGATCCGGCCGCGAGCTTGCGGCGGAGCTGCGAACGAGGGGCGCCGCCTGCAACTCGGCCTGCGTTTACGCCTTGCTCGGCGCGACGGTGCGCGAGGTGCCGGTCGATGCCAGTCTTGGCGTGCACAGCATTTCGATCCTGCAAACCGTGACCCGCCGGAACGGCGACGGCCGCGTTGTTGCGACCAGCAGCACGCGCGTGACCGGTGACGCGCCCAGCATCCGCACCGCGCACGGCCGCGTGGCGCGCTACGCCGCCGAGATGGGAATCAGCCGCGCGCTGGTCGACGCGGCCGCGGCCGTCCCGGCCGATACGGTGCGCTTTATCACCCGCGAGGAGATCGCGCAGTTCGGTATCGACAAGCGCGAATTCATCGAAACCCGATGGACGGCGGATACGGGCACGACCGGCTCCTTTGCGAAGCTCGTCATGGAGGCGCGCCCAAATGAGCCGAAGCGGTACGGCATCACGATGGTGCGCCTTGGTTGTTCGCGCCGGATGATCGACATGCGGCTAAGCCGGCGTGCGACGGTCCTGGACAAGGCGTCATTGATTGTGGCCAAGGCCGGGGATCGGGAAATTTCCTTCGGCCCGGCGAGATCCTGGCTCGATCCAAAGGGCGAAGAGACGGACACGCGAATCGCGCGGGTGCCGATCTACTTCCTTGAACGCACCGTTGCGCGCGACACCGTCGAGCTCATCGAGGCGACCAGTTACGCGACCATGAACACGCCGGTTCATCGGACCAGCCTGTCGACGGCCGGCTTCGCGCCGTTGCTCAGCACTTTGCTGCAAAAGTGTCAGTGAGCGGGCATTTGGCGTCCGCCCATGTGTTGCTTTGCAAGCCGTTGGCGCAGCGTCAAAGCACCCACGAAACGCCGGGCTCGGCGTTGCCTTCCGCTGCGCGAAGGAAAAACGGCGACCCCACTGACCCAATCTGGGACTCCGGCGCGGATAATTTCCGCCAGCGCACAAAGTGTGGGTGTTTTCAATTCACTTGGCGGCGGCATCGCAACACAAGACTCAACGTCCCGTCGCTAACCGCAAGGTACGCAATCACATTTGTTGCAAATTACGCGTGTCCGGCGTGCAATCTGGGCCGAAATGCCTCATCGCGGCCCTTGTGTGGCCAAACTCCCCCTGAACTATCACTGTCAAGTTAGAAGAAAAGTGTTCAGCAACGCGCCGCGGGCACGGCGCGTTAGTCAAAGGCGTCGAGAGAGTTAGCGGGTATACCTGGCGCAGTGTATGTTGTGGCGTCGGCGTAGATCCGGCACGGGGACACGTATGAATCTTACTGGGAGGCCGATTTTCCGGCCCAGGAAACGCTATTTTGTTCTTGCCGCCACGCTGTGCGCCGCGGCGCTGATTTGCCAGCCTTCCCACGCACAACACGCCCAGAAACGCACCGGCTCGATGGTGCCGAACAAGCCGGCGCTCGGCGCGGCCGGTGAGCGCCTCAACGCCAATACGATCGCCATCATATCGGGCAATCTCAACGCCACCTATGTGACCATCGCTTATGATCTGTCGGCGGTGCTCGACGATGGCGACGAATTCCGCGTGCTGCCGGTGATCGGCAAAGGCGGCGGGCAGAACATCAAGGATGTGCGCTATCTCAAAGGCGTCGATCTCGGCATCACGCAGTCGAATTTGCTCGGCTACTTCAAGCGCAGCAACGAGATCGGTCCGATCGACGACAAGATCGTCTACATCGCCAAGCTGTTCAATGAAGAGATGCACCTGGTCGTGCGCGCCGACTCAGGAATCGCGTCGATCGAGCAGCTTGCCGGCAAGAAGGTCAATTTTTCGGACCTGGGTTCGGGCACGCAGCTTTCAACGCGCGACATTTTCGAGCGCCTCGGCATCAAGGCCGAAGAGCTCAACATGGGCCAGAGCGACGCGCTCGAGAAACTCAAATCCGGCGAGATCGCCGCGACCGTCCTGATCGCCGGCAAGCCGGCGGGCGCGATGACCAAGATCAAGGCGGCGGAGGGGTTTCGCATTCTACCCATCGCCTATCCGAAGGTGCTGCACGACGATTACCTGCCGGCGATGCTGACCAACGAGGATTATCCCGGCCTGATCGCGCCCGGGCAGAAGGTCGAGACGGTCGCGGTCGGCGCAGTGCTGATCGCGTTCAATTGGCCGAAGGGCTCCGACCGCTACCGGCGCATCCAGAAGTTCGTCGATACGTTCTTTCCGCGCCTGACCGAATTCCAGAAACCGCCGCGTCATCCCAAATGGCGCGAAGCCAATGTGGCCGCCGTGCTGCCGGGCTGGAAGCGGTTCGAGGGCGCGGAGGAATGGCTGCGCGCGCATGCGATCGTCTCGGATGCCGATCGCGGACGATTCGACAATTTCCTCGCGGTGCGCCAACAACAAGCCCAACCGGCCTCGCTCGACGGCGACGAGCGCGACCAACTGTTCCAGGAGTTCATGAAATGGCAGAAGGCGCGCGAGCGCCGCTGAACTGACGGTGCGGCGAGGGGCAATTCGCCGGGCCGGTGACCAAGACCTCCAGGGGGCAAGCGGGTGTGTAAGCCGTTCGGGCAGGGCGGCGGGAGGAGAGTTATGAGTACGCCACTACACGTACACAACGACAACGAAGAGCGTGCCGGCGACGCGCCGTTGATATTTCCGCAGATGGTGAATCCGCCGTCGGCCAGGATGTACGCGCCGCCTTGGGCGCGCGATGCGGCGACTGATGCCGCCGATGCGGCGATCGGGGCGAGCGAGAAATTGCGCAGCGCGCTGCCGCCCGCGCCCTTGCTGCAGGAGCCCGAGCGCCGACGGCGCGGGGCTGCGGCGTTCGAAGGCGACGTCGCGATGCGCGAGCTGCGCACGCGGCCCTCGCTCGATCCGTCCGGCGTGCCCGAGCCGCCCGTTGTCGGCTCGCGCAGTGCATCCTATTCGCTGCTCGGGCGCCTGGTGGGTGCGGGCGCGCTCGCCGCGCTGGCGGCGCTGTTCATGTTCGGGGGAGCGCCGGGTTCGCTGCGCGGCGCGCCGAGCGCGGCCGACGATGCAGGGCCGTTCTGGTCGCGCCTGTTCGGCGCCAGTGCCGTACGCGAAGCGCTGACACCGCCGAAGGCCGTCGAGCGCAGGGCCGAACCGGCCGGCGATCGGCCGGTGCCGATGATGGAGCGCTTTGCCGCCGCATCGCCGGTCGCCGAGCCGCCCGTGATCGCGGCGCAGCAGCCGCAGGCCCAAGTCCAAACCCAAGTCCAACCCCAAGTCCAACCTCAACCCCAGGTCCAGGCCGTTGAACCTCCGGCACCTGCGCCGCCGCCGGCATTTTCGCCTCCCGTTCGCTCGCTCGATCGCGAGGAGATTGCCGCCCTGTACAAACGCGGCGAGCAACTCATCCAGCAGGGCGACATCGCGGCGGCACGTTTGATGTTCTTGCGCGCGGCCGAGGTCGGCGATGCGCGTTCGGCGCTCGCGCTCGGGGCGTCCTACGATCCGGATGTGCTCAGGAAACTCGGCGTGCTCGGGGTTGCGGCCGATGCCGCGATGGCCCGCGAATGGTATTCGAAAGCCTCGAGCTACGGCTCGCGCGAGGCCGCGCAACGTATCAATCTACTGGCGCTCGGGCGCT
>JBBWZU010000028.1:0-6444 GCA_039649225.1 Hyphomicrobiales bacterium
TCGGCGCGACGCGTTATGCCAATTTGCACCTCAACACGGGCCACGGGACGCTCGGCTGGACCATGGCCTGCGGTTCGGGTCGCGTCCTTGCGGATCTCCTGTCCGGCCGCAAACCCGAGATCGACACAACCGAACTCGCACTGCGCCGCTACGACGATCGCTTCGGCTGAGCGTTCAAAATCCGAACAAAATGTCGCCATCGACCCGGCATGATTAGCAATCCAACGCGAATGGCCGCGAACCACATCCAAAACGCGAGTCGGGCAAATATCTTCAAGTAAGAAGAGATAGATAGTACTACGTAGCAATAACGAGCTCGCCTTAAAGAACGCCACAACTATCGCAACGTAATTCACAGTGTGAAATCGAAATATGAACTGTAAGCAGAAATACTAGTGAGACGTTACCGATCGCGCGCTATCTCCTTACCAGTAAACGATTGACCATCATACTGTATATATTGATATATTACAGCATAAATGTCAATTTTATTACACTATAATCATACGGTACACGCGAATATTTAGTATGTGATAATGTTATACAAAAAATACACCAGTATTGCTTCACTCTTCCCTTCAATTACTTTTGAACTAGCATGGTCACCTTGAAGAATAGCGGATTCCTGCCGCAATTTTACTCAGAGAAGGGCGCATTCTCCGATGGAACTTTCTTGACGAGAGGAGCATCCTCTGGAAGCATAATGCTACCTTGATTCGCAATTTGGCCCAACTTCAGAGGGCTATCGTCGAGTCGGTGCCAGCGTATCCGGCAAGCGTGTAGATTGCCCGTATCATCCCAGTGAAACGGCACGGGTTCATGCTGCGGAATTATTTAACAGGACAGGCTGGTGGATCAGCCAAGTTCTGAGCGGGGAGGATCACGCGATAAGATAGGGCAGAGCGGAGACGAACGGGACGACCGTCAGTTCGCGCGTAGAGCGTGAATACAAATTGAGCTGCGCAATGCAACCAGTTCGTTGCGGCTATTTGGGTGACCAGATGACCGAAAGAATGTGCGCACGACCACGATTCACGCCCGCACCGGTGCCTGCAAAAATTCGCTGCGCCGCCGAACCGCCACACGCCTTTGAGGCCAAAGGACCAGATCAGTGACGCCCCGGCCTCACGACCGGACAAACTCAAGTTTTGCATGAGTAACAGTACGCGTCGCGTTCACGCAACCAACAGGAATCATAACGCAGCGGCACGCACGTAGATCACATAGTCAGTAAACAGCGTCAAGTGCGCGGCTCATGCAATTAAGAGTCGTGGTAAGCCTCGCACAAGGTCCAGTATGCGTCAAGCGTAAACAATTCCTCACATCTAGCCATACGTACGCGATGGCAGGGATCGCTTAACGAAAATAATCCGCCGAAGACAGGCGGGTTGATAATGGAATGCTGGAATGTACATCATCATCGACGACCGCGAGTCGGTAACGAGCAGTTACGCGACAAGCTTCGATCGCGAGGGTATAGCGTTTCTCGGCTTTTGGCCGGACGTGTTTCAGGATTGGCTATGCAGCGCCGATGCCAGTGATCTTGCAGCCGTGGATGCCTTTCTACTCGGCGACTGCGAGAAGAGAACTTCGCTACCGGCACTCATTCGCCGCCGCATCCAATCCCCCATCATCGGGCTGAATAACGTCAAGTCGCTCAAGGCCACACTCGAGTTGTTCGCGTGCGGGGTCGACGACGTCGTCAACGCCCCGGTCCACCCATCAGAAGTCCTCGTCCGCGCTGCCGCGATCCGGCGTCGTGGAAGAGTCATGCCCGACGAGAACTCTGCCCAGCCCTTCCGGGTCTATTTCGACGGGCGCGATCCGACGATCGGCGGCGAGGTCATGATCCTGCCGCGGAGAGAGTTGCGGATTCTGGAGTATATGGTGAGCCACCAGGGCAAGTGGATCAGCAAGTCGCAGATCTTCAACGCGATCTACGGCATCTTCAACGCCGACCTCGACGAGAGTGTCGTCGAGAGTCACATGAGCAAACTGCGCAAGAAGCTGCGCGCCCGGCTGGGTTACGATCTCATCCAGTCGAAGCGTTACGTCGGCTACAAGCTGATCGAGGCCGGCGCGCCGGCAGCGATGCAGTTGATTGCGAACGAACCGAAGTTGATTGGTGGCGAACTGAGCCAGCGCAAAGTGGAATGCGAACTTCTCGGCCAGTTCTAACGTAGCGCCAAGCCACTGAGGGGCAGACAGAGCGCCGGTGACTTGCGGTGTTCTGAGGGTGGATCAGGCTTTGGCGCAGAAGACGGAATGTGCGTTGAGACCATGCCGACCGGCGGTGATGGGGCCGCGGCTGCGAGGCGATGCTGGGGATCAGGTCGCCCAATTGGGCAACGCGCCGGATCGAACGCGAATGACGGCGGGTCGAATTCAGGTGGCCGAGATCACTTCCGCAAGTCATCTTTCGAGATGTAATTGAATTCCTCAATCAGAACGTCTTGTACGATGTTCGCCTGCATGCGCTCGTTGACGTCCTGCTTGATCCCCTTGAGCAGAGGCACGAGGTCCTGCTTCTTCAGATTCTTGAAGTCGATCCGTTCTTCCGAATAGATGCGCCGGAACGCCTCGTGGACCACGAACGGATCGGGTGGCACGGACAACTGCCGCACCGTCTTGGCATCCACCGTGAACACGAACTGGGCCGCGATGTAGCCCTGGACGGCGCCGTCCACGATCATCGGAACGTTGATCATCCGCGTCTTCTCGTATTCCAGGCCTTCAAGATAATCCTTGCGCACCATCAGCTTGCCGCCGCTCGCGACCCATTGCGAGATGCCGTAGGCGGCCGCCAGCGTGATGAGGCAAACCCAGGCGCCGCTCATGAACAGTTTGATCATCCGTGATCCGCCCGATGGGTCGGCATCGAATACGTGCCGTCTGAATCGGCGTCGCGCGCCGCCTTGGCGAGAAGCTCCGCAACCTCCCGCACGGCCTCGAGATGCAGCCGCAGCACGGCTTGATTGCGCTCCAGCTTGTCCTTGAGTCCAGCCAGGCGGTCGGTGACGGTCGGTTCGACCTCGTAGTCCCTCAACGCCCGCGCGGCGCGCGTTATTTCCAGCAGGCCCTGGTTCTTGCGGCGGATGAACGACACAAGATCGATGGCGCGGCGGTCCGTGAGGGCGAAGGTTTCCTCGTCAAGCAGATCTTCGGTCCGCTCGACGGCGCGCAACAGCGCCGTCAAGGTCGCGGCCGGCGCCTGCATCCGGCGGCGGGGCGTCGCCAGGACGGGGAGAGACGCCGGCGGCGCGGCATCGTGCTGGTCTATCAACAAACGGGCCTCCTGTTATGAAACGACGAGCAACGGCTAGCTGCGCGTTGCGGGATCATCCTGCGTGGCCGCCGCTGGGGACCGCATCGGCTCGGTCATGGCGGCGGCTTGAATTCCAGCGGCCGGCGGCGGTATCTGCGACGGCACCTTGCGGTCGGAAGGCACTTCGCCGGGGTGCGTGGCCGCCAAAAACTTGGCGATTCCGACGCCGCCCGATTTGGCGACCGCGCTGCCCAATTGTTCCGCCAGCATCGAGCGCCAGACGTCGCCGGCGACCCCCTTGCCGAAATTCACGGCGCTGCCGCGCGGCAGCATGGACTCGATGAAGGTCTGCAGCACGAAGGCTTCGAACTTCCGATAGGCGGGCGGAATGGCCGCGCGGCCGGATGCGGCCGCGTCGATCCGCGGCGGCGGCCGCTGCGCCAGCAGCGCCCGCGCCGCAAGGGCCTCTTGCGAGGCTGCGCCGGCGGCCGTGGTCGAAGATGCCGGCTGCGTGATGTCCGCGCCCGCAATGGCCGCATCGAAATCCCCCGCACGGCTCGGCCGCATTTGCGACAGCTGCTCGGCCGCGGCCCGGCTCTTGGCCGGATCGGCAGCCAGCAGGGCATCGAGAACGATGTCAGAGGCAGGTGCGATCGTCATGCAAGCCGTCGTCCCCTCGCCGGCCAACGGATTCGCCGCCGATTCAAAGTCGGCTCAATCTGGCACGCGTAGCTCACGGGAAGCTTGCGTCCGGCCGGGTCGCCATTCGCTCGACAATCTCGTCGAGTTCCTTTTTCTCGGTGCCGCGCCGCCGCGCCAGCGTGGCGGCATCGACCTGGCGCTCGCTCTGCCGGACGCGGCGGGCGTGCGCCCAGACATCTTCGCTCTGCGCCTTCTTCAGGCCCGCGACTTTTGCCTCCTCGCCGGCCAGCGACGTCAGCCGCTTGGCCATGGCGGCGACGAAAAGTCCTTGCAGCCTGTCGTCACCGTTGAGCGCGCCGATCAGATCGCGCTGCTTGTCTTGAATGGCGGCCTCCTGCCCCTGCAATTCGCTTAAGCGCCATTGGGACAGCCGGTGCAATTGCCGCTGCAGGTGAAGAATGCGCCGGATCTTGCGCTCGCGGGCCGAGGCGTCCTGTTTCATTGAATCTCCAGCCAGGACACGAAGCCCGTCATGAACTGGATCAGCAATTCGCCGCCGATCTGGTAGAGCAGAATCAAGCCACCGGCCATCACGAACGGCAGCGAGATGAAGTAGATCGGTATCGTCGGGGTCAGCTTGTTGGCCAACCCGACCGCCAGATTGACGATCACCGCATAGATCAGGAATGGGCTGGCGACCCGCAGCGCCAGCATGAACGACGCCGAAAGACGGTCCACCAGAGCGGTCAGCCGGATTCCGGCCGCAACGCCCTCTGACGGCGGCCACACCCCATAGGAGCGCACCAGACCTCCCAGCAGTTCCCAATGCTGTCCGGATGCGAACACCAATGTGACCGCGGAGAGCGAAATCAGCGAGGCGAGCGAGGGCATCACCTCGTTGTCCTCCAGCGCGACGCCCGGAATGGCCGTGATGCCGATGGCATTGGCCATCACGGCACCCAGGGTCTGAAGCGCAAGAAAATAGATCCGCGAAGCGAGCCCGATGAGGGTGCCGATGATCAGCTCCGATCCCACCAAAGACAGCACCGCGAACGGCTGGCCGTCACCGATGGCGCCGCGCATCGTCGGCAGCAACAGCGGCGACAGGCCGAACGTCAGCGCGATAGCGGCGAACAGGCGGACCTGTGGCGCAAGCAGCGAGCTCGAGGTCCCCGGCATGAGCATCAGGCAACTGCCGATCCGGCAGAAGATTGCGAACACCGCAAGGACGGTGTCCGCCGCAATCGCGCTCACGAGATCGTCCCGAGCGACTGCACGTCGACCCCGCGCACGATCTCGACATGCGACAGGACCGGCATGATCGGATAGAGCCGCTCGGCAATGATGCGCACATAGGGCCGTGCATCGGGCGCCGCCACCAGGGCGAAGTCGTGGCCATGTTCCTTGCGGGCCAGCACGGCGGCGGAGAGCTCGGCGCCGAACTGCTCGACGAGACGCGGATCGATATCGAATTCCACCACCTCTCCCTTGCCGTCACGCTTGAGTGCCTGATGGAAGGCAAGGTCCCAGCGGTTGCCGAGCCGCAGTACTTTGAGAGTCCCGCCATCGGTGAGGTCGCCGCAGATCTGCTGCGCGATGCGCAGCCGCACATGCTCGGCGATTTGCTCAGCGCGCCTGACATGCGGGGCGACCTCGGCGATCGCCTCCACGATCAGATGCAGGTTCCGGATCGAGATCCGCTCGGCCAGCAGCAGCTTGAGAACGGCCTGGAGACCCGAATAGGAAATCTGCGACGGAATGATCTCCTCGATCAGACGCTTGTATTCCGGCTCGAGGCGATCCAGCAGTCCGCGCATGTCCTTGTATGACAACAGTTGCGCGAGGTTGTTGCGAATGACTTCGCTGAGATGGGTCAGGACCACCGCGATGTTGTCGATGGCCTCGAAGCCCTCGCGATTGAGCTCGCGCGTATAGCCCTCGGGCACCCAGAGCGCGCGCATGCCGAAAGCCGGCTCCCGCACCTCGTCGCCCGGGATGTCGGGCTGGTTGGCCTCGCCGATGACGACCAGGACGTCACCGATACGCATCAAGTAGTGGGCAACGATCGTGCCGTGGATCTTGATCTGATACGACTTGGGATCGCCATTGTGATTGTCGCTGAGCTTGATGTCCGGAACGATGAATCCGTATTGCTTGGCGAACTTGTGCCGCATCCTGCCGACCCGGCGCACCAGCTCGCCGTGAGCGCCGAGCAGGTGGATAGATAATTGCCGCCCAAGACAGAGCTCGATTTCCGGGGTCTTCAGCGACTCCTTCACGGCATCCTTGGAGTCGATCTGCTTCTTCTCATGCTCCTGCTCGAACGCCGCCTTTGCGGCCTCCGCCTGCTCCTTCTCCCGCCGGCGGAGCGGGATCGAATAGCCGACGAACGCCATGGTGCCGCTCAGCGCCATGAACGGCAGCAGCGGCAGGCCCGGCATCAGGCCGAGCACCAGCATCAGCATGGCGGCGACGCTGATGGCGCGGGGATAGTTGCCAAGCTGGCTCAGGATGGCCTCTTCGGCCGACCCGCGCGT
>JBBWZU010000034.1:0-8549 GCA_039649225.1 Hyphomicrobiales bacterium
CTCGCCGCAAACAGCGTCAGAACCAGGATCGCAGGTGCGGGTTTCACTGCGCGGCTTGCTCCAAAGCGTCGCCCAAAACGCGATATCTTGGCAAAGCGTGACGACAATGCGACCGGCACACCTTCAATCTAACGTCGCCGGTCGCCCGAGGTTGCCGCACGCCGCGCCATTTGCCACCCAATCGAGCCTCTCAAAGCGGCTTGGCGATCCCCCCGCCGCCCGATAGCATTCATTCAAGTTGCGGATGCCAGCAACAAAGAGGGGTTATCGATGCGCATGACGTCCAGAATTGCGGCGGCGCTCGCCGCGCTCACCGTTTCGTGCGGCGCCGGGCTCGCGGTCTCGTGCGGCACCGCAAGTGCCGAGGTGACGCTCAAGGCCGTCATGCATTCCGACGTCAAGATCGTCGATCCGATCTGGACCACCGCCTACATCACCCGCAATCACGGCTACATGATCTACGACACGCTCTTCGCGATGGACGAAAAGGGCGAGATCAAGCCGCAGATGGTGGACAAGTTCACCGAGAGCCCCGACAAGCTCACCTACGTGTTCACCCTGCGCGACGGGCTGCTGTGGCACGACGGCGCGCCGGTGACCTCCGAGGATTGTGTCGCCTCGATCAAGCGCTGGTCGGCCCGCGATGCGCTCGGACAGAAGCTGATGAGCTTCGTCGACACGATGTCGGCGCAAGACGCCAAGACCTTCTCGGTGAAACTCAAGGAGCCGACCGGCCTTTTGATCTTCGGCCTCGGCAAGCCGTCGTCCAACGTCCCCTTCATGATGCCGAAGCGCGTCGCCGACACCGATCCGAACACACAGATTTCGGATTTCACCGGCTCCGGTCCATTCGTGTTCAAGAAGGATGAGTGGAAACCCGGCGACAAGGCGGTTTACGTCAAGTTCGACAAGTACAAGCCGCGCGCCGAGCCGCCGTCCGGCTTGACCGGCGGCAAGGTCGTCAAGCTCGACCGCGTCGAGTGGCTCGCGATCTCCGATCAGCAGCAGGCCGCGAACGCGCTGCTGGCCGGCGAGATCGACCTTTACGAGCAGCCGCCGACCGACCTGATACCGCTGCTGAAGGCGGATTCGAACATCAAGCTGGTCGACTACAATCCGCTCGGCCTGCAATACACCTTCCGGCCCAATCACCTGCAGAAGCCATTCGACAATCCGAAGGTCCGTCAGGCGCTGTGGTACGCCTTCAATCAGAAGGACTTCCTCGACGCCACGATCGGCAATCCGGACTATTACAAAGTCTGCAAGTCGATGGCCCCGTGCGGCAGCCCGCTCGCCTCCGACAAGGGGATGGAGGGCCTGCTCGAATCGAATTTCGCCAAGTCCCGCGCATTGCTGAAAGAGGCGGGCTATGACGGCGCGCCGATCGTGCTGCTGCATTCGACCGACCTCGCCTCACTGACCAACCTTGCGCCGGTCGCAAAATCCCTGATGGAGAAAGGCGGCTTCACGGTCGACATGCAGTCGAGCGACTGGCAGACCGTCGTCGGGCGCCGCACCAAGAAGGACCCCGCCAATGCCGGCGGTTGGCACGGCATGCTGACCGCCTGGGTGTCGGCCGACATCCTCAATCCGGTGATGAACGGCTTCATGAATGCGAGTTGCGACAAGGCCTCGTTCGGCTGGCCGTGCGATCCCGGAATGGAGAAGTTGCGCGATGATTTTGCCCGCGCCACCGATCCGGCCAAGCAGAAGGAGATCGCCGAAGCCGTGCAGATGCGCGAGCGCGAGGTGGTCACCCACATCAACCTCGGCCAGTACTATCAGCCGATCGGAACGCGGAAGAACGTCAGCGGTATCCTCACCGCGCCGGCCCCGGTATTCTGGAATATCGAGAAGAAGTAGCAGGCGCGCGCAGAGGCGCACAACCTGCGCCGCAACAGAGCTAAGACCGCCGCGCCGACACGATGCGCCAAGGAGCAACCATATGGCTTACCGTCCGATGAGATTGTTTCTCGCTGCCGCGCTCACGATCGGAGCACTCGCTTGCGCCGCGAACGCCAAGACGCTGCGCATTGCGCCCCATTCGGATCTCAAGGTCGTCGATCCGATCTGGACCACGGCGCTGATCTCGGTGAACCACGGCTACATGATCTACGACACGCTGTTTGCGCTTGACGACAAGCTCATCGCGCAGCCGCAAATGGTCGACCGCTATGCGATGAGTGCCGACAAGCTGAGCTGGACGTTCACGCTGCGCGACGGCCTCGAATGGCACGACGGCGCTCCGGTGACGGCGGAGGACTGCATCGCCTCGCTCAAGCGCTGGGGCGCGCGCGACACCATGGGGCAAAAACTCCTGTCATATGTGAGCGAACTTGCCGCGCCCGACACCAAGACCATCCGCATGACGATGAAGGAGCCTTACGGGCTGGTGATCCAGACGCTCGCCAAACCCGGCGCCAATGTGCCCTTCATGATGCCGAAGCGCGTCGCCGAAACCGACCCCGGCAAGCAGATCACGGATCTGACCGGCTCCGGGCCGTTCATCTTCAAACAGGACGAATGGCGCCCGGGCGAGAAGGTCGTTTACGTCAAGAACCCCAAGTACAAGCCGCGACCCGAGCCGGCATCCGGCCTCGCCGGCGGCAAGGTCGTCAAGGTCGACCGGGTCGAGTGGCTCTGGATCGCCGATGCGCAGACGCAGGTCAACGCCCTGCTCAACGGCGAGGTCGACATCATCGAGCAGCCGCCGCACGATCTGCTGCCCTTGCTCGCTGCCGACAAGAACATCGAGCTCTTCATCTGGAACCCGCCCGGCCGCCAATACGCCTTCCGCTTCAACACGCTGAGCAAGCCGTTCGACAATCCGAAAGTGCGCCAGGCGGTCGCCTATGCGCTGAACCAGAAGGACATGCTGGCATCGGTCATCGGCGATCCGGAATGGTTCCGCGAGTGCAAGTCGCTGTTTCCCTGCGGCTCGCCGCTCGAATCGACCAAGGGCTTCGATGACAAGCTCGATTCGAATTTTGCCAAGGCGCGCGCGCTGCTGCAGGAGGCCGGCTATGACGGCACCCCGATCGTGCTGATGCAGTCGACCGACATCGTGGCGCTCAGCAATCTCGCGCCGGTGTCGAAGTCGCTGCTGGAAAAAGCCGGCTTCAAGGTCGACGTGCAGGCGATGGATTGGCAGACGCTGGTCACGCGCCGCACCAAGAAAGACCCGCCGGCGGCGGGCGGCTGGCATGCCTTCCTCACCTCATGGGCCTCGGTCGACGTGCTGGATCCGGTCGCCGCCAGCTTTCTCAACGCGTCCTGCGCAAAAGCGACCTTCGGCTGGCCTTGCGACGCCGAGCTGGAACGACTGCGCGATGCCTTCGCCAAGGAGAGCGACCCGGCCAAGCAGAAGGCGGTCGCCGAGGCGGTCCAGCTGCGCGAAGTCGAATATCCGACCCATATCCAGCTCGGGCAGTACGTCCAGCCGGTCGCATTCCGCAAGAGCGTGAGCGGAATCCTGGCGAGCCCATCGATTGCGTTCTGGAACGTCGAGGTGAAATGAAGGCGCACCCGTCTTCTCGCCGCGCGGAGGCCTGAGCGATGGCCGGCTACATCTTGCGCCGTCTTGCCGCCACGCTCCCGGTGATGCTGATCGTCGCGCTGTTCGTGTTCCTGATGCTGCGGCTGACCCCGGGCGATCCGGCGGCGATCATCGCGGGCGACAACGCCAATGCCGAGCAGATCGCGCTGATCCGCAACCGGCTCGGCCTCGACGAACCGATCATCACGCAGTTTTTCATCTGGCTGATGAACATTTTGCGCGGCGACTTCGGCGAGTCGTTCTTCTTCAAGAAGACCGTCGCCGAGCTGATCGCGAGCCGGATCGAGCCGACCCTGGCGCTCTCGATCGCGACGATCACGATTGCGGTGTGCATCGCGGTGCCGCTCGGCGTGCTTGCCGCCTACAAGCAGGGCACCATCATCGACAAGATCGTAATGGGCTTTTCGGTGCTCGGCTTCTCGGTGCCGGTGTTCGTGATCGGCTATTCGCTGATCTATCTGTTTGCCATCAAGCTGAACTGGGTGCCGGTGCAAGGCTATCAGCGCATCGGCGACGGCTTCGGCGGCTTCCTGCAACGCCTCATCCTGCCCTCGATCACCCTCGCGGTGATCTACATCGCGCTGATCGCCCGCATGACGCGCACCAGCGTGCTCGACGTGATGGGCGAGGATTACATCCGCACCGCCCGCGCCAAGGGCCAGGTCGAATACAAGGTGCTGTTCCGGCACGCGCTGAAAAACGCCGCCGTGCCGATTGTCACTGTGATCGGCCTCGGCGTCGCGCTGCTGATCGGCGGCGTCGTCGTGACCGAGAGCGTGTTCACGATTCCCGGCTTGGGCCGCCTCACCGTTGATGCCGTGCTGGCGCGCGACTATCCGACGATCCAGGCGGTGATCCTGCTGTTCTCTCTCGTCTATGTCCTGATCAATCTGCTGATCGACATCGCCTACACGCTGTTCGACCCGAGGATACGCTATTGACCGTCGAGCCCGCACTGCTCGCCAAGGAAACCGCCGCGCCCCGGCCGAAACCCGGCCGCACCGGCCGGCTCGGGCGCGACGCCGGCATCATCTTCGGCGCCGCGGTGCTGCTGCTGATGACGCTGATCGGCATTTGCGCGCCGCTGCTCGGCACCAAGAACCCCTCCGAGATCAATCCGGCATTCCGCAACCGCGTGCCCGGCATCGAGCAGACCATCCGCAACGACGACGGCAACACGACGACGTTCAAATACCGCATGGGCACGGATAGCCTCGGCCGCGACGTCTACAGCCGCGTCGTCTATGGGGCGCGCGTCTCGCTGCTGATCGGCATCGCGGTGGCGGTGATCAGCATCGCGATCGGGCTCTTCATCGGCCTTATTGCCGGCTACCTGCGCTGGGTCGACGCCATCGTGATGCGGCTGATGGACGGGCTGATGGCGATCCCGGCGATCCTGCTCGCGATCGCACTGGTCTCGCTGTTCCGCGCCGGCCTTCTCAGCGTCATCATCGCGATCATCATTCCGGAGATCCCGCGCGTCGTGCGCCTGGTGCGCTCCATCGTGCTGTCGGTACGCGAGGAGCCTTATGTCGAGGCCGCGATCATGGCCGGCACGCGCACGCCGCTGCTGCTCGTGCGTCATATCCTGCCGAACACGATCCCGGCGCTGATCGTGCAGGGAACGTTCATCTGCGCCAACGCCATCCTGATCGAGGCGATCCTGTCGTTTCTCGGCATCGGCATTCCGCCCGAAACGCCGACCTGGGGCAACATCATGGCGGAAGGGCGCGGCCTGTTCCGCATCTATCCGCACAACATCTTCTTCCCCGGCCTCTGCCTCGCCCTGACGGTGCTTGCCGTCAACGTGCTGGGCGACGGCCTGCGCGACCGGCTTGACCCGAAACTTGCAAGGCGGATGTAAATGACGGCATGCAGATGACACCTAACGCAAAGCCCGTTCTCGATGTGCAGGGCCTGACCGTCCGCCTGCCGGGCGGCGCGGACCGGATCAACGCGGTCGAGAACGTGTCCTTCGCGGTCAGCCCGGGCGAAATCGTGTGCGTAGTCGGCGAATCCGGCTCGGGCAAGTCCGTCACGGCGCACGCCATCATGGGACTGCTGCCGCCGCGCCAGCTGACCGTCGCGGGCGGACGCGTGCTGCTCGAGGGCGACGACATTCTGGTAAAGTCGCGCGCCGCGATGCGCAAGATCCGCGGCGCCCGGATTGGCATGATCTTCCAGGAGCCGATGACTGCGCTCAACCCCGTCATGAAGGTCGGCGACCAGATCGCCGAGGTGCTGGACATCCACACCAAGCTCAACGAACGCGAACGCCGCCAGCGCGTGCTCGACGTGATGGGCTCCGTGCACCTGCCCGAGCCCGAGCGCATGATCGACGTCTATCCGCATCAATTGTCCGGCGGGCAGCGCCAGCGCATCATGATCGCCGCGGCCCTGGTGCTCGATCCGGCGCTGCTGATCGCCGACGAACCGACCACCGCGCTCGACGTCACCACGCAGGCGCAGATCCTGAAACTCATCAAGGAGTTGCGCGAACGGCGCAATACCGGTGTCCTGTTCATCACGCATGATTTCGGCGTCGTCGCCGAGGTCGCGCATCGCGTCGTCGTGATGCAGCACGGCCGCGTGGTCGAGCAGGGAACGACCGAAGCCGTGCTGCGCCGGCCGCGCGACGAATACACGCGCATGCTGATCCGCTCGGTCCCCAGCCTGTCGCCGCCCGCGCGCAGGCCGCTCGACGATTCCGTGATGGTGCTGCAGACCAAGGCACTGACCAAGACCTACACCACCGGCGGCCTGTTTACGGCGCGCCATGACGTGAAAGCCGCGCGCGACGTCAATCTGATCGTGTGCCGCGGCGAGACGCTCGGCGTCGTCGGCGAGTCCGGCTCGGGGAAATCCACCGTTGCACGCTGCATCGCACGGCTGATCGAACCGAGCGACGGCGCGATCCTGATCGAAGGCGCGGATGTGGCGAAGCTTTCGCCACGCCGGTTGCGCCCGCATCGCAAGCGCGTGCAGATCGTGTTCCAGGACCCTTATCGCTCGCTCAATCCGCGCCGCTCTGTCGGCGCCGCGATCACCGAAGGTCCGGTCAATTTCGGCATGACCGAAAGTGCCGCGCACGAGCGCGCGCGCGAGCTGATGCGTCTCGTCGGTCTCGACGCCGATGCGCTGACGCGCTTTCCGCATCAGTTTTCCGGCGGGCAGCGCCAGCGCATCTGCATCGCGCGCGCACTCGCGATGGAACCCGAACTGCTGGTCGCCGACGAGCCGGTCTCGGCGCTCGACGTATCGGTTCAGGCGCAGGTGCTCAGCCTGATCGACGACGTGCGCAAGCGCTTCAACCTTGCGGTCCTGTTCATCACGCACGACCTGCGCGTCGCCGCGCAGGTGTGCGACCGCATCGCAGTGATGCATCGTGGCGAGGTGGTCGAGGAAGGCCCGACCACAACGGTGTTCGGATCTCCGGCCCACGCCTATACGCGGGCGCTGCTCGACTCCGCGCCGGGCCGTGACTTCGATTTCGGCCAGTTCGACGCGGAGTAGTTCCGCCCTCGTCCGTGGAGAGGCGTGCCATAGCGCCGGGCGCGCGTCTCGAGGAATGGCTGCGCCTTGCTACTTGCCGGCGATCTTGCCGTACGAAAAGACGAAGTCCTGCGCCCCCGGCAGCGGCTTGTGGCATTCGAAGCAGGCGGTCAGCTTGGCGTTCGCGTTCACCTGCTTGGCCGCCGTGAAGGCCTGATATTCCCACTCGCCGTTGCGGATCTTCTCGTCATACTCGGCGCCCCAGCCCTTGCGCTTCTCCATCACCGTATAGGCGATGAGGTCGCTCTTGATGAAGCGGCCATTGGCGTCCTTTTCCGGGTTACCGGCGGCATCCAGCTTGGCCTTGTACTGGACCAGCGTAATCACCGTGCCGTCCGGCAACGGCTCGCCCTTCTTGGCGGCCGCGACTGCGGCCGGGCTGGTGTAAAGCTCCCGATACTGCTTGTTGTCGGCGCGATCGACCGTCGTATAGAGCACGCCCTTGTCGAACCCCTCCGGAAAAACGACCTTGTCGCCACCGGCGCGCACGTTGCTTGCAAAAACCACAACGCCTAAGCCGACCAGCGCGGACGCGATCGGCGCTACTCCCAGCGATTTGAGCATTGTCCCCCCTTGGATGGGCCACGAGCGGCCACGGCGACAGAATAAGCCCCACACGCAGAATTGGAATTCCTCCAATTCGCACGTTGTCGTGAAACTTGAGCTAACGAGGTACGGCCGGCCCGGCTAACGGTTTCGCCGGCGCGGCAAAATTTGCGCTAAACGGTATCGCGGCTATGGCCGCGCCTCGCCCCGTTCAAACCAAGCGGAATCCGACGACCAATGACGCTGCCCCCTGATCGCGCCGCGCTGCGCCAAGCGCTCCTGTCGCCCCGTTCGGTCGCGATCGTCGGCCAATCCGACGATGCATCGAAAACGACCGGCCGGCCGCTGAAATACCTCCGCCAGGCCGGCTATCGCGGCGCGATCTATTGCATCAATCCGCGGCGCGCCACGGTGCTCGGCGAGCGCGCCTGGAAATCCGTAGACGCCCTGCCCGAGGTCCCCGACCACGCCTACGTGGTGGTGCCGACCGAGGCCGTCGTCGACACGGTGGCCGCGTGCGGGCGTATGGGCGTGAAGGTCGCGACCATTCTGGCCGCCGGGTTTTCCGAGACCGGCGCGGACGGCGTCGCGCGCGAGCAGGATCTCAAGCGAGTCGCGGCCGAAAGCGGAATCCGCCTCGTCGGCCCGTCGAGCCTCGGCGTCGTCAACCTGCGCGAAGGCGTGATGCTGACCGCCAACGCCGCCTTCGCCGAGCCCGACATCCCGGTCGGCCATACGTTCTTCGCCTCGCACTCCGGAACCATGATTGGCGCCCTGATGTCGCGCGGCAAGGCGCGCGGGATCGGCTTCGCCGGTCTCGTCTCGATCGGCAATGAAGTCGACCTCTCGATCGGCGAGATTTGCCGCTCGACCCTCGATGATCCCGATATCGACA
>JBBWZU010000036.1:0-7184 GCA_039649225.1 Hyphomicrobiales bacterium
GACTTCCCGAACCAGAAGGTCGTGCATCATTTCATCCAGGAGATGCCGATCCGGGTGTCCGCGCTGCGCACGCTCGGCGCCTATGCGAACGTGTTTGCGTCCGAGTCCTTCATGGACGAGCTGGCGCTTGCCGCCGACGCCGATCCGGTCGCGTTTCGGCTGGCGCACATGAAGGACCCGCGGGCGCGCGCCGTGATCGAGAAGGCGGCGCAGATGTCCGGCTGGAAGGCCGGCGAGAAGGGCGACGGCACGCGCGGGCGCGGCATCGGCTTTGCCAAATATAAGACGCTCGCCTGCTATGTGGCGGTGGTGGCCGATGTCGAGGTCGACCGCGCCAGCGGGAAGATGCGGATCACCCATGCCTGGGCGGCGACTGATGCTGGGCTCATCATCAATCCGGATGGACTGTCGAACCAGATCGAGGGCGGAGTGATCCAGTCGACCAGCTGGACGCTGCACGAGGAGGTCCGGTTCGACAAAGGCGGCATTCTCTCGCGCGACTGGTCGAATTATCCGATCCTCACCATGCCGGAGGTGCCGAAGGTCGAGGTCGCGCTGATCAACCGTCCGGACGAGCGCGCGCTCGGCGCCGGCGAGGGATCGCAGGGGCCGACGGCGGCGGCGATCGCCAATGCTTTCGCGCATGCGACCGGCAAGCGGATCCGCGATCTGCCGTTCCATCCGGAACGGGTGAAAGCGGCACTCGGTTAGCGGACTGGAACCCGAACTTCGGGCTCAAAAGGGGCACTAAAGTATCAAGTTGTGTCCCTTTGCTTGCGACGGTCGCATCGGCGTGTCCGGCTCGGCTTTGCGAACTTTAGAGAATCGGGACACTCGTGTGTAAAGGAGAGAGTGCCATGTCGAGTCTCAATGCCGGCAAGGGCGGCGGATGGTTCCGTCACAACATCGTCTATCTGTTCGTCGCCGGCGCCTTGTCGGTGCTGCTGTTCCAGATGGGCGCGCTCGCGATCCTGAATGCCGTCGGCCAGACACAAGGGCTGCCGTTTCCCTATACGCCGACCAAGCCGCTTGGCATTCCGCAGATCTGGTCGTTCTGCTTCTGGGGCGGGGTGTGGGCGCTCGCGTTCGGCTGCGTGGAGAAGTATTTTCCGCGCGGGCCACTGTACTATGTCTGCGCCTTCCTGTTCGGCATCGTCGGGCCCGTGATGGTGCTGTGGTTCGTCGTGTTCCCGCTGCGGGGACAGCCGGTGGCGGCGGGGTTGAATCCGGGCCGCATGCTGACGCAGATCATCATCCATGGCTGCTATGGCCTTGGCGTTGGCGTCCTGCTGCAGGCCTGCGGGCGCGGCGCCAAGCCTCCATCGAGGGGAGAGCCGGCATGACGGTTATCAATTGCGTTGCCTACGGGGCCGGGCGGCGGCGCGCCGATGTCGATCTCGATCAGGCCTGCCCGGCCGACACCAGCGGCGATTTCCTCTGGGTCGGGCTGCATGAGCCGAGCGAGGAGCTCTTGCGCACCGTGCAGAAGCGGTTCGCGCTGCACGACCTGGCGGTCGAGGATGCGTTCAACGCGCATCAGCGCCCCAAGCTGGAGATCTACGGCGATTCGATTTTCGTCGCATTGCGCACCGCGCAACTGATCGACCGCAAGGTCCAGTTCGGCGAGACGCACATCTTTGCCGGACGCGGCTATGTGGTCACGGTGCGGCACGGCTCCACCACGGCCTATCGCGAGGTGCGGGCGCGCTGCGAAGGCGTGCCGAAGATGCTGGAAAAGGGCGAGAGCTTCGTCGTCTATTCGATCATCGACTTCATCGTCGACAATTACTTCCCGGTCATTCATCAGCTCGAGGCCGAAGCCGACGCGCTGGAGGAAGAGGTCTTCTCGCATCGCACCGACAAGGCCGATGTCGAGCGCATCTACGAGCTGCGTCACGAATTGCTGCTGATGCGCAGGGCGGTCCAGCCGCTGCAGGAGGTCTGCAACCGCATCATGCGGTTCGACGTGCCGCTGATCGATCACGCGATGAATGATTACTTCCGCGACATCCAGGACCACGTGATCCAGGTGGTGGAAAGCATCGACAATCTGCGCGACCTGCTCGCCTCAGCGCTGGAAGCCAACATGCTGCTGCTGTCGCTGGCGCAGAACGACGTGACCAAGAAGCTCACCGGATGGGCCGCCATCCTGTCGATCCCGCTGGCGATCGCCTCGGTCTACGGCATGAACTTCAAGAACATGCCCGAGTTGGAGCATCCTTACGGATACCCCATCGTGATGGTCGTGATCTTCGGCCTTTGCGGCTTGCTGTTCTACCGCTTCAGGCGCGCGGGCTGGCTCTGATTTCGGCTAAGGCCGGTCGCGACATTAATTCCGCTCGTCCCCGCGACCCGCCTACGCACAAGGCTTCGACGGGTTGGCTGCCCAGTCCGCCGTAGCTCGAAGAGCGAAGGCGGAAAGCGGGGACCGGATCGCGAACGCTGGGGCTTGTTACTCTGGATTCCCACTTTCGCGGGAATGAGCGGATCATACGTTAGACACGCAATTCGCCTTCGACCCGCGTCTCGACCACGAACGATTTGCGAAAGGTGTGACCGCAGGACTCGCAAACCCAGTGATTGCGGACGTGCTGCGCGCTGACATGCTCGGCCAGCAAGGGGGCCAGCAGCATGTCGCCACATTGAGGGCAGGCGGGCAACTTGATGCGGGGCAGAGGAGCGGCCGTACACGTGCCTTGGTGCAGGGTCATTCTGTCTCTCCTCGTCTCTCGTCTCGTGTCGTCCCCTCTTCCGTACCCGGGCGGATGACACCAGCACTCTGCGGCGCGAGCGTGGCACGCGAATGAAGCTTTCGTGAAAAGATCAGACACGAAATTTTATTTGAATCTTTGAAAAAGTTCTGTTGCGCGCGGAGTGCATCGCAGCACAAACGTGCTGAACGCGCTGGCGCTCAATCGGTCATCGTGTCTTGCAATGCAGCGCAAGGGCGGCGCGTCGGCGCAAAGCCGGCAATCAGCCGCAAACAAAAAGCCAATGCCACAAAAATAAAACCGCCGGGCGCAAGCCCGGCGGTCAGTCTTGGTTTGTCGCGCGTCCGGACGGAAAACCGGTTTCCACTTTTCCTGGACGCGCTCCCGAAAGTTGTTGTCGGTGCTTAGCGCGTCGGGCGGCCGGTGCCGGCATCCCACTGCGGATTGGCATCGAACGCCGCCTTCATCACGAGGCCGCCGAGGATCGGAACGACGCAGTCGCCGATCATCATGAACACTTCGCTCGACTTGAGCTCGCGATGCTCGTTGTAGCCAACGAGGCCGGCACCGATGATCGGCGTCAGCGCGAAGCAGCCGACCGTGGTCAGGCCCCACATCTTGAGAGCATGCGGGCTGGTGAAGCGCTCGAACCGGCCATGGTGATAGGTGGTCAGCAAATATGCCGCCGTCATGCCGCCGCCGGCCACGATCTGGGCCGCGGTCACGTTCGGGCTGCGGTCATTGAGCAGGAAGGCTTTGGCCGAGCCGGCCTGGAAAACGAGGCCGAAGCTGGTCACGAGCATCGCAAGAGCGATCAGATGTTTTTTCATGAAGGTCCCCCAGTCGCTGGAGTTTTTCGCGCGTCTGAGGGGCGCGCAGTCCCGGTTGGTTTGGCAGCTTGGTCGTTCGGTACACGCCAGTGACGCGGCGCAGCGAATGACCGGCACGCTAGCCGCCCATGGTTAACGGTTCAAACAGATACGGCGGCCGGAGAGCGCGCGGAACTTGATTAGGCCGCGACTGTGTCGCGTGCGCCACAAAAGCCCGCAAGTCTGGGGACGGTTTCCGCTAGATTTCGCGTGGGGAGGGCATGCGTCGCGCAAACGCCCGTTCGGTAGCGGGCTGCCGAATTGCGGTAGCAGGCTCCAGGTTACCTAGCGTCCAAAAAAAACCAAACAGGATCAATGGTTTGCGGTAGACTTGCCGTACCGGGAGTGATTCGCCGTCGGGGCGGACCTAAGAGCGAACTTAAGACAAGTCGAAGGAACCAACGAAGGGAAGAATCATGTCCATGGCGGCGGCAAAGCGACCGCTGGGCGACCCGTTCCTGCTGCCGTTGTGCGATTGCGGCGGCCCCATGAACCTCGCAAGTCTTGAGCCGCATCCGACCAGAGCGGACCACGAGCTCAAGACGTTCAAATGTACCCGTTGCGGCGCGCAGGAAGTATTCAACGTGCAGCGGCGCACCGGCGATCAGGAGGTCTGACGACAAGAAGGTCTAAAGGCTTCAGCGCAGCGACGAGCGATGCGTGCGCATATGGCGCGAATGGCGAACGTGCCGCTTGTGGCGATAGACCCGCGGCGGCGGCGGGGCATCGGCATAGTCTTCGTGATAGCCGGCGTAGTTGTGATTGATGCCGAACACGCCCTCGACGCCGCCGATCACGCCACCGACCGCGCCGCCGACGACGGCGCCGATCGGTCCGGCGCGGCGGTTGCCTTCATTAAAACCATGCGCGGCGCCGCCTGGAATGCCCTGCGCATGCGCGGCCGAAGCGGTGAGGATTGCAAAGACCGTGCTGACGATCGCTACGCGAAGTTTCACGAACTACCCCTGTGTTGAGTGATTGGACCCGGCGTGTGCCCGCCAATCATGGCCATACGGCGGCTAGAGTGAACTCGCGGAAAAATCAGGGGAATTACGTAGGGAGAGATGAAATTCGAGGTTCCCGCGACACCAACGATACGGACTGGCGCGTTCCGCGACATTCCGCCGATACGCACCGGCCTTACGATCTTACGGTCGCAAGTGGGGGATCATCATGCTGAGCCGGGATCATTCGATGGACGTGCTGCAGGAAGGCAATGCCGAGCAAGCCGCGGCTGCGCTCAGCGATGCCGTCGCCAAGCTGGAGGCGATCGAGAGCGAGCTGTCGGCCGCCGAGGAGCGGATCTGGCAACCGCACTGGAGCAAGAACGATCCCTTGGCGGAGCGCCTGCGCCGCGTCGGCGTGGCCGAGGCGACCGCGAACATGCTGATCTGCATGATCCAGGGATGGGACGCGCTGTGCCGCGGCGAACCCATTCCGGCAGCGACCAACACGCTGCTCGACCAGCAGGAGCAGGCCGAGCGCTCCGCCGACGCCCAGCTCGCGGTCATCCTGAAGGACCGCGCCGCGAGCACGTCCATGGCGGCAAAAATGGGCGCCAAAATGCGTGCGAAGATCATTTCGAAACGCCGCCGCTTTGACCAATAGATAAAAGCGTACGCACGCGCCTCCCTGGAAGGCCTGCCAGGTAGGGGGCAGACAGCACCTATCCCGAACATCCATCTGACGCGCCTTTGCGCGTCGATTCCTCGGCCGAAACCCGGCACGGGAAGGTATTGGGCTATTCAGCCGCGGGGAGTTATTTTCACAGAAATTAAGTTGTGAGAAGCTTTTTCATAATTTTTGCCTTGCGGTGAAGGAAATTCACGGCCCGAGAAGGCTTTTCAGAGGCTTGGCGTATGGCGAGGGACTTTTCAGGCCCGGTGAGCGTTTTTCGCGACCGGAGGCTGCCCGAGGCGGCGACCCCGGCGGGCTATGCGGCGCTCATTCACGCCTATGACCTGGCGGTGCCGGTTCCCCGCATCCTCTGCGCGATCGGCACACGGCATCGGATCATCGAGGAGGCCGGATGGCGCCTCTATACGCCGCGTCACGCCCCCGACGCGACCCTTGAAGGCCAACTCACCTTCGCGCTCAAATACGAAGGGCTCGACCTTGCCGCACTGAAGCGGCTGTTTCTCGCCGTTCAGGCAAGCCAGATCGAAGAGCTCGTCAGGGCCAAGCCGACCGGGCTTTACGCGCGCCGCATCTGTTTCCTGTACGAATGGCTGCTCGGGCGCGCGCTCGATCTGCCCGACGCCGACAAGGTCTCCTACGCGGACGCGGTCGATACCGACTTGCAGTATGGGGCTAAGCCTAAGAACTCGGCGCGGCATCGCGTGCGCAACAACATGCCCGGCACCGCTCAATTCTGTCCGCTTGTCTTCAAGACGGCGGCGCTGGATGAATTCATCGCGCAAGACCTGAAAGCGCGCGCGCCGTCGTGAGCACGGTGCCGAAGGACCTGCTGGCGCGCACGGCTGCGTTCCTCCTGCTGAAGGATTCAAAGTCGAGCTATGTCATCGAAGGCGAACGGCCGCCGCAGGACCGCATCCAGCATTGGGGGCGGGCGATCGGCGAAGCGGGACGCGCCCCGCTCGATGAGAATGAGCTCTTGCGCCTGCAGCGCATCGTCATCGGCGACCAGCGCTTTGTGAAGCTGGGACTGCGCCAGGAAGACGGATTCGTCGGCGAGCACGACCGCGACACGCAGCGCCCGATCCCGGACCATGTCAGCGCGCGCCCGGCGGACCTTTCTGTGCTGGTCCAGGGACTGATCGATTTCGACCATACCGCGGAAAGCGAGCTCGATCCCGTGATCGCGGCAGCGGTCCTGGCATTCGGGTTTGTCTATATCCATCCGTTCGAGGACGGAAACGGGCGCATTCATCGCTATCTGATGCATCATGTACTGGCGCGCCGCGGCTTCAATCCGCCCGGCGCGCATTTTCCGGTGTCGGCCGCGATCCTCGACATGATCGGCGCGTACCGTGACGTGCTGGAAAGCTATTCGGCCAGACTGCTGCCGCTGATCCAGTGGGAATCGACCGACACGGGCAACGTCAATGTGCAAAACGATACCGGCGACTTCTACCGGTTCTTCGACGCAACGCCGCACGCGGAATTTCTCTATGCCTGCGTGCGCAAGACGATCGACGAGGATCTCCCGGAGGAGACGAACTTCCTGAAGAGCTTCGATCAATTCCGCGCCGGCATCGAAAACATGATCGACATGCCGGAGCGCACCCTCAACAATCTCTTCGGTTTCCTGCGCCAGAACAACGGGCAGCTTTCAAGGCGCGCCCAGGAGAACGAGTTTGCCGAGCTGACGGCGGACGAGGTCCGGCAGATCGAGGACGTGTACCGCGCGGCGTTCGGCGCGGCTCCGCACGCGTAGACAGGATTGCCGCGCTGCACCGGCTTCATCAGATTGGTTTCGGCCCCGCGCTTGCATGCCGCGACATTGTTGCAGGCGCCGCCGACCTCTGTAAGTGTAACTGCGGCGAGCTGGTTAGCGGGGAATAGGTCGCGGCGCGGAGCCCGTCGCCGCCGCACGAGCGCGAAGTGAAGGCAAGAAAGGCCCAATGGAAGACTCCATGAGCGG
>JBBWZU010000055.1:0-2871 GCA_039649225.1 Hyphomicrobiales bacterium
CCGGAGGAGTGGCAGGCGCGCGTCGATCTTGCGGCCTGCTATCGCCTGATGGACTGCTTCGAGATGACGGATCTGATCTACAATCACATCACGGCGCGCATTCCCGGCACGCAGGACCACCTGCTGATCAATCTCTACGGGCTGCTTTACAAGGAGATCACGGCGTCGAGCCTGGTCAAGATCGACGTCGAGGGCAACATCCTGGCCAAGCCCGACACCGACTATTCGATCAACAAGTCCGGCTACGTCATCCATGGCGCGATTCACAAGGCGCGCCCCGACGTCGGCTGCATCATCCACACGCACACCCGCGCCGGCATGGCGGTCGCCGCCATGAAGTGCGGCCTGTTGCCGATGTCGCAGACCTCGATCCGCTTCGAAGGCCACATCGGCTATCATGACTATGAAGGCCCGGCGGTCGATCTTGCCGAGCGCGAACGCCTCGTTGCGGACTTGGGGCCGCACGACGCCATGGTGCTGCGCAATCACGGCCTGCTCACCTGCGGGCCGACGATCCAGCAGGCCTTCAACACCATGTATCAGCTCGAAATGTCATGCCGCGGCCAGGTCGACGCGATGGCAGCGCGCACCGAGCTTACGATGCCGGGCGAGAACGTGCTGGCGCATACCGCGCATCTCTATCAGCCCGGCACGCGCCGGCCTTATGGCGTGCTGGAATGGCCCGCAATGTTGCGGCTGCTCGAGGCCGAGGGAAAGAACTCGGGCTATCCGGCGTATTGGAATTAGGCCGTTCGATGAGCGAGTCGCCGCGGCTTGGTGACAATCAGGGACCACCGCTCGACGACGAGGGGCCGGAATGGGGCGACGGCGACCCTTATGTGTATTTCAATTGGAAGAGCGCGCATCGCAAGGCGTGGAAGCCGGCCTCGCGCGACATGGCGCTGTTCCGCCTCGAAAAGGCCGAAGCGCTGGGGCTGACCTATGAGGAATACACGCTCGAAATTCTCGAGCGCGGGCGCTATCTCTCAAGCGCGGACACCGAGCGGATCGACGCAATCAAACGCAAGCGAGAGCTATGACGACCGGTGATTCCCACCGGCACCCGCATCGGTGCGAAGTTGGCTTTGTTCCGCCAAACCGAACCTCTGATTGTGGATGTTAATATCTCGCTCACTGGCTTTGCGGGCACGGGCGAAAACTAAGGCCGCTTCGGAATCTCGAGCCCACGCTGCACCGCCGGCCGGGCGAGGCCGCGCTCCAGCCAGGCGGCGACAGTCTTGAAATCGTCAAAGCTGACCAGATCGCGCGCGCCATAAAAGCCGATCAGGTTGCGCACCCAGCCGAGCATCGAAATGTCGGCAATGCTGTATTCGTCGCCCATGAACCATTGCTGGCCCGCAAGATGCCGTTCCATGACGCCGAGCAGGCGCTTTGATTCGGCGACGTAGCGGTCGCGCGGGCGCTTGTTCTCATAATCCTTGCCGGCGAATTTGTGGAAGAAGCCGACCTGACCGAACATCGGTCCGATCCCGCCCATCTGGAAATGCACCCACTGGATCGCCTGCCAGCGCCGCGCCGGATCAGCCGGGATCAGCTTGCCGGTTTTCTCCGCCAGATACTCGAGAATCGCGCCGGACTCGAACAGGCCGAGCGGCTGTCCGCCCGGCCCATTGGGATCGATGATCGCCGGGATCTTTCCATTCGGATTGAGCGAGAGAAACTCCGGCGTCTTCTGGTCGTCCTTGTTGAAGTCGATCGTGTGCGGCTCGTAGGGGAGGCCGATCTCTTCCAGCATGATCGAGACCTTCACGCCGTTCGGGGTCGGCAGTGAATAGAGCTGCAGACGGTCCGGGTGCTGGGCCGGCCAGCGGGACGCAATCGGAAAGGAGGCGAGGGCGGGCATCGGAACTCCAATGGTTTCTCGGTCGAACGTGGTTAGCCGTTGGTTAACGAGTCTCTCGTAGAACGCCAACAGGCGCTTCGCACCGAAGGAACCCGAAGGTGAGGACAGGACTGATCGCTCTCGGCGCGTTTCTGACCCTAAGTCAGGTCACGAACGCGGCGGACTTGGTGCTGCGGCCTCGGCCCGTGCTAAGGCCAGCCGCCGAAAGCCGCACCGCACCTCCGCAGCAACAAATGCTGCTCGAGGACATCTTCCCCTGGCTGCGGCGGCAACGGTAGGCTCGGACCGCGCTCGCGGCACGGCGCATGAGGCGAGCATGAGAGCGAAGCCGCAAACCAAGGCCCCGTCCGATGCGGCCGCCCGGCGGGCCGCGCCGGCGGTCGTCTGCTATACGGTCGAGAGGCTGCCGGTCTATGACCGCACATTCTACGAGTCCGTCCGGCGCGACCTGACCAAAGTGTCCGAGACGATCGTACCACCGCGCGACGCCAGAACTTTCGCGGTCCCGGCCGGTCATCTGTTCCGGATCGTCAGCATCGAGGGGCCGCAGGTCGGCGACCTCAATTTGTGGAATGCGCAGGATCTCTCGGAGCGCTTCTTTTCCGGCAAGACGCGCGCGCTGCACGCCACGCATGTCACGACAGGCGACCGGCTCTGGAGCACGCTGCCCTCTCTGCGGCCGCTCGCGACGATCACGCACGATACGCTCGACTGGTACGGATTCGATGCCGACGGCGGCGGCGTTCACGATGTCATCGGCACGCGCTGCGATCCCTATACACAACTGCTGCTCGGCGGCACCGAATATCATCACTGCTGCCACTCCAATCTGTCGCGCGCGCTCGCTGCGCATACGGGGCTGGCGGTACGCGAGGCCGAGCTTCACGTGCACGACGTTCTCAATGTCTTCATGTGCACCGGCTTCACGCGCGACACGCATCAGTATTTCATGAAGGCAAGCCCGGTGCGGCCGGGCGACTTCATCGAGTTTTTCGCCGAGATCGATC
>JBBWZU010000059.1:0-14753 GCA_039649225.1 Hyphomicrobiales bacterium
CCGAGCTTGTTCGCCCCGTGCATCAGGTGATGCGCCGGGAAGGCCGGCTCGAACGCGAAGGCCTGGCCGTGGTCGGTGCCGACCGCCTCGACGCCCCAGCCGTTCACGTTGCGCTCCTCGATCAGGAATTTCACCGAAGCGGCCGAAGGCCCGGGCGAATGCGGACCGTCTTCCTTGATGTTGAGGAAGCGCGCCGGATCATCGCGCTTCGACCAGTCGGTGCGCATCAGCACCCAGGCGCCGGCCGGAATGCGGCCGTGCCGGCCCTCCCACACCGCAATGTGCGCGGGCTCGAGCACGAATTTCTCATCCGCCGCCGCTTCCTTGCTGCAATCGATCACCACCGCCGGCGCAACGAAACGCTGCACCGGAATCGTGTCGGTGTAGCCGGCGCTATTGTCCTTGCCGGTCACCCAATGGCAGGGCGCGTCGAAATGCGTGCCGGTATGCTCGCCCATCGAGAGGTTGTTCCAATACCAGCCCGGCCCGCGCTCGTCGTAATGCGAGATTTCCGAGATACGGAATGGATCGGAGGGCGCGAACGGCGGCGGCAATTGGATGACGGGCGTCGCGGGTTTCAGCGTCTGCGTCAGATCGACGACGCGGATACTGCCGTCCGCGAGCGCGGCGGCGAATTGCATGAGAAGCTGGCCAGACATTCCGTTGCTCCTTTGTGCGGCACTATGGCTTGCTGCCGTTGCGCTGTCCTGGAATTTCGTCATCGCGCCGGCAAAGCCGCGCGACACCACGTCGATATCGTTGGCGACCGTGACGAACGCATAGCCTTCGGCGCGGCGCTTGGCGGCGGCTTCGGCCGACATCGTGAAGATGCCACATGGTACGCCGGCGGTCTTGCAGGCGTCGAACACTGATCTGCAGGCTTCCTCGTGGCGCTTGTCCACGTTGGGAAAGCCGCCGAGCGAGACCGCAAGATCGCCGGTCCCGATCAGCACGAAGTCGATGCCTTTGACGTTGGCGACCGCGGCCGCATTGTGCACGCCGCGCTGCGTCTCGATCATCACGCCAACCACGGTGCGGTCGTTCGCGGCCGCGTAATAGCGCGCGAAATCATGCGCGATCGGGCGCACGCCGCCACCCGAGCGCGTGCCATGCGGCGGAAAGCGCGCCGCCGATACCGCAGCGGCGGCCTCGGTATCGGTTTCGATCAACGGAACGACGACGCCCTCGGCGCCGGCATCAAGCGCCTGACCGATCGAGATTGCGCTGTTCTCGGCCGTGCGCACCAGCACCGGCACGCGATGCGAGACCAGGCCGACGGCGTGCTCGAGTGTCTGCCGCTCCCACAGCCCGTGCTGCGCGTCGATCACGATCGCATCCGGCGCGGCTCCTGCGGCGAGCTCCATCACGGCGGTCGAGCCGGTCGTCATCCAGAACGCGCCGATCGGCAGGTTGCGCGCAAGACGCGCACGCAGCCCGAGGCCGCCGAAATTGAACATTCAACACCCCGCACGCGACAAGGAACCGCGCGCGATATTGTATTGCCACAATGCGCAGGGCAAGGCTTGGGCCGGCGAAGCGGCCGCGATGGTTACTCAAGCAGGGAATAGGGGATGGATTGGGTTTACGAATTGGTTTGCACCGGCGCGGCGGACAGCGCGGACGATGTGCGCCCATGGTCGGACGCAGCGGCACGGGCCTGGAGCGCCGTGCCGGGGCTCAGCGCGCTCGACCTGTATCGGCCGATTTCCGCGGGCGCGCATGACCCATTCAACAATGACGGACCCGGCCCGCGTTTCATCGCGATGCTGGCATTTGCCTCGCGCGAGGCGCTGAGCGAGGCGATCCAAAGTCCCGCATTTGCCTTGAGCCTCGGCGGCCGGCCGCTCGGCTTGAGCCTGACGGGTTCCGGATTTGAGCGGCGTTTCTATCCGGTCGCGGACGAGATGGCGCCCGGTCCGCTGACAGCGCCGTTCTCCTATGTGGTGCGCTACTACAAGCCGGCGCAGGACGAGGCGGCCTTCATCCGGAACTATGTCAACACGCATCCCGCGACGCTGGCAAAGCTCCCCGGCATCCGCTCGGTCATGTGCTATTTTCCGGTGGCCGATGTGGCCAATGACACGGCAGGCGCCGACTACATCATCGGCAACGAGGTCGCGTTCGACGACGTGGCGGCGTTCAACGCCGCCATGCAATCTCCGGTGCGGCAGGAACTGCGCCGGCATTTTCATGAGTTTCCACCCTACAGCGGGCGCAATACCCATTTCCCGATGGACCGCACGCGGGTCGTGGGTTGATCCTCGCGACAGGAATTTCTCGCCCAGGCTGTGCGCCGGCATGCGCAAAGATTCAGCGCGCCGGCGCCCCGGCACGGTTGCGTGCCGAGCCGAAGTTCTTTTAAGCTTCAAATAATTAAGGCCTGAATCCGGCGGGGAACGATCATGACCATCGAACTCGATCGCAGAACGGCGTTGCAAACGCTAGGGTTAGGCGCGGCGGCCGGCGTGCTCGGCGATTTGCTGCCGGGTGATCAGGCGTTTGCGCAATCGAAGGACGCCGTCACTATCGGCTGGCCGAGCGACGTGCCCTCGTGGGACCCGAACCAGCGCTTTACGCCCGACGCGCAATCGATCTTCAAGCTGGTCTTCGACCAGCCGCTCGACCAGAACGAAAAGCTCGATCTCGTCCCGAAGCTGATCACCAAATGGGAGTTGGCGGCCGATGGATTGAGCATGACGGTGGAGCTGCGTGACGACGTCACGTTCCACAACGGCGACAAGATGACGGCGGAGGACTTCCGGTACACGTTCTTCGAGCGCATCAAGGCCGGCCACAAGGTCGATACCGCCAATTCGTGGCGCAAGGTCACCGATATCGAGATCCAGTCGCCCACCCGGGCGGTGATGAAATTCAATTCGCCGGCACCGACCGCACCGCAATGGCTGTCGTTCCTCGGCAGCTTCGTGGTTCCGAAGGCCTACATGGAAAAGGTCGGCGATGCGTTTCGCGAGAAGCCGATCGGCACCGGGCCGTACAGGCTGGTCGAATACCAGCTCAATTCGCGCATCGTGCTGGAGCGCAATGACAGCTACTGGGGCGCCAAGCCGAAGCTCAAGCGCATCGTGTTCGATATCGTGAAGGACCCGTCCGCGCGCGTTGCGGCGATCCAGTCCGGCCAGGTCGATATCACCGTCAACGTTCCGGTGCGCGACGTCGAGCGCCTGAAGCGCGAGGCTGCGCTCAGTGCCGAGATCAATCCGATCACGCGCGTGATCCTGTTGCAGGTGCGTAACGACCTCGGCTTCGAGGACGCCAATGTGCGGCTGGCGGCGCACCACGCGATCGACAAAGCCGCGCTGTCGAAGGCGTTTTATGGCGGCGCCGCGGTTCCGCTCTCGGTCGTCGCGACGCCCGGCACCGCAGCCTATCTGCAGGATTTCAAGTTCGACTACAGCCCGGACAAGGCCAAGGCGGCGCTGGCGAAATCCGGCTTCAGCGCCGAGAAGCCCGCGAAGATCAAGTTTGCCGCCACCAATGGGCATTTCCCGAGCGACTACGACATCGCGCGTGCGATCGTGCAGATGTGGCAGCGTGTCGGCATCGAGGCGGAACTGGAAACCATCGAATACGCAAAATACTTCGAGCTCAATCGCGGCGCCAAGCTGCCCGAGGCGACGCTTTATAGCTGGGACAACGCGACCGGCGATCCGGAGATCTTCGCCGGCTATCTACTCAATCCCAAAATGCCGTTCTCGGCCTGGAAGGGCATGGATGTCGGCGAGAAAGTGCTCGAGCTGTTCAATGTGGCCGACTACAACAAGCGCATTGAGGGCTACCGCGCGCTGAACAAAGTTGCGGTCGAGGCCGGCGCCACCATTCCGCTGCTGCAGAGCGTGGTCACGGTGGTGCGCAAGAAGGACCTGAACTACGCCAAGTACCAAAACGGCTGGATCCTCGCCAACACGATGGACTGGTCGTGATCTAGCACCCGCATGGCCACCATCTTAGCCTTGGTCGGCCGGCGGATCCTGGTTTCTGCCGCGATCCTGCTGATCGTCTCGGCGCTGCTGTTCTGCATCCTGCGCATCCTCCCCGTTGATCCCGCCGCGATGTCGCTGCCGCCGAACGCGACGCTCAGCGAGATCGAGACCAAGCGCCACGAGATGGGCCTGGATCTGCCACTGTGGCGGCAATATTTGATCTGGCTCGGACAGGTGGTGCACGGCGATTTCGGGACCTCGATCCATTTCCGCCGTGGTGTTGCCGGCCTGATCGGTTCGACGCTTCCCGCCACGATCGAGCTTGCGGTGCTGGCGATGCTGATCGCCGGGACGCTCGGCATCGCGGGCGGGCTGTTTCTGTTCCACGTGCGCGGGAGCGCCAGGGAGCCGGTCGCGGACGCTGCCTCGATCGTGCTGCTCTCGCTCCCCGAGTTTCTTTGGGGGCTGTTCTTCATCCTGCTGTTCGGCGTGGCGCTCGAGCTGCTGCCCTTCACGGGTCGCCTGTCCGCCGGTTTCCAACGCCCGGTGGTCACCGGTTTTCTGCTGCCCGATACGCTGCTGGTCGGCCGTCTCGACATGTTCTGGGACGCCGTCAAGCACATGATCCTGCCCTCGCTCGCGCTCGGTATCGCGTTCTCGCCGACCATCATGCGCGTGCTGCGCTCCAGTCTCATCGACGTCTATCAGGAGGACTACATCCATCAGGCGCGGCTGCGCGGGCTGTCCGAGCGGCGCATCCTGATCCGCCACGGGCTGAAGAACGCCATTCTGCCGACCTTGAGCCTGATGGGCGTGCAGTTCGGCTTCCTGTTCGGCGGTACGCTGCTGATCGAGGTGATCTATTCGTATCCAGGTCTCGGCAACCTGATGGTCGATGCGGTGCGCAATGCCGATCTGCCGATCATCCAGGCGGTGGGCCTCACGTATTGCGTCGTCGTTCTGGTCATCAACACCGCGGTGGACTCGGCCTACGTCATCCTCAATCCGAAGCTGAGGGTCGCGTGAGCGCGCCTCCCGCATGGCTGCGCTCCGGCCGCGTGCAGCTTGGCCTTGGCATCGTCACGATGATCGCGCTGACCGCGTTGTTCGCGCCGCTGCTGGCGCCGCACGACCCAAACGAGCAGAACCTGATCTCGATCCTGCTGCCGCCATCATGGGCGAAGGGCGGCGAGGCGATGTTTCCGTTCGGTACCGACTCGCTCGGCCGCTGCGTGCTCTCGCGGCTCATTTACGGCGCGCGCATCGCCATGACGGTCGCGATCGTGGCCTCGCTCGGCGCCATGATCATCGGCGCCGTGCTGGCGCATATCGCGGGCTATTTCGGCGGCTGGACCGACTGGCTGATCGGCCGCACCGTCGATGTGTGGATGTCGTTTCCGCCGGTGATCCTGTCGCTGATCCTGATGGTTGGCCTTGGCACCGGCCTGCGCAACGTGATCCTGGCGATCGTGCTGGTCGACTGGACGCGCTTTTGCCGCGTATTGCGCTCCGAGGTGCTGGTGGTGACGCGGCGCGACTATGTGGCGGCCGCGCGCCTGATCGGTTTCTCGCATTGGCGCACCATCACGCGCGAGATCCTGCCCGCCACCACGCCGCTGCTGATCACGCTGATCAGCCTCGAAATGGGCATCGCGGTGATCGTCGAGGCGATTCTCTCTTTCGTCGGCATGAGCGTCGGCCCGAACACGCCGGCGTGGGGCCAGATGATCGCGGACGCGAGGGCGAACATCTACGACTCGCCGTGGAATCTGCTGTTCCCGATCCTGATGATCTTCATCACAGTGCTCGGCTTCAATGTGCTCGGCGACGGGCTGCGCCGCACGCTCGACGTGCGGCTGACCGAGACGCAACGCGCATGATCCTCGCAGCGCGCAATCTGACGGTTTCGGCGACGCTCGACGGCGAGAGCGTTCCGGTCATCCGTGATTTATCGTTCGCACTGGAGCGGGGCCGCGTGATCGGGCTGGTCGGCGAATCCGGGGCCGGCAAATCGATGGTCGGGCGCACCATCGCGCAGCTTTTGCCTCCGGGTTTCGCCGTCACGGGTGGAAACCTGGAATTCGCCGGCCACGATCTGGTTTCGATGGACGCGGAAGAACGCCGCGCGCTGCTCGGCCGCGAGATCGCCTTCATTCCGCAGGAGCCGCTGTCCGCTCTCAATCCGGTACTCACGATCGGAAGCCAGTTCGATGAACATCTGGCGCGCATCGGCGCTGAGCCGGGCGATCGGCGCCAACGCATGCTCGCCGCGCTTGCGGCGGTGCACCTGCCGCATGGCGCCGATCTGCTGACGCGCTATCCGCATCAACTCTCCGGCGGCATGTGCCAGCGGGTGCTGATCGCTTTCGCCTTCGCGAGCAAACCGAAGCTGGTGATCGCCGATGAACCGACCACCGCGCTCGATGTCACCATCCAGGCGCGCATCGTGCGCCTCATCGCCGAGATGCAGGAGCGCGAGGACACCGCGGTCGTGTTCATCACCCACGACCTGAGGCTCGCCGCCCAGGTTTGCGACGATATTTTGGTGCTCTACGCCGGCCGCGCTGCCGAATACGGACCGGCGCGCAAGGTGTTCGCCGGGCCGGGCCATCCGTATACGCGCTGCCTGCAGCTTGCCAATCCTGCCATGAGCGGCGCGCGGCGCTCTCTTTATGCGTTGCCCGAGCGCATGCCGGGTTTGCGCGCCTACCGGGATATTTCGGGCTGCGCCTTCGCGCCGCGCTGTCCCCATGTCGTCGCGGATTGCACGCACGCGCCGCCGCCGCTCGCCGAGATCGGCGCGGCGCACCTTGCCGCCTGCATCCGCGCCAACGAGACAGCGCAGATCGCAGCGCCCGCGCTGGCGGCCTCCGATGAGCCGGCACGAACATCACCGATCCTCGAAGTGTGGGGCTTGAGCAAACGGTTCAGCGCGAGCCGCGGCCTGTTCCGCCGCGCAAGCGAGTTCACCGCCGTGCACGATGTCAGCTTCGTGCTGCACGAGAACGAGTTTGTCGGCATCGTGGGCGAAAGCGGCAGTGGCAAGAGCACGCTGGCCCGCCTCATCGTCGGGCTGGAGACGCCCTCTGAAGGACGCATCGCGATCGCGGGGCACAATGCCGGCGATCCCGATTTCGACAAGCATCGCCGCCGCCATGTTCAGATGGTGTTCCAGGATCCGCAAGCGGCCCTAAATCCGCGCCGCCGCGTCGCCAGCATCGTGACGCAGCCGCTCGAAGCGGCCGGTATAGCCACCTTTGAGGAACGCCTCGCCAAGGCCGGCTTGCTGCTCAGCGAGATCGGCCTGCCGCCCGAGGCGGCGCGGCGCTTCCCGGCACAGCTTTCCGGCGGACAACGCCAGCGCGTCAACATCGCGCGCGCGCTCTGTGCGGTGCCGCGCATCCTGATCGCCGACGAGATCGTGTCCGGGCTTGACGTGTCGGTGCAGGCGCAACTGTTGAATTTACTCGCGGCGCTGCGCCGCGAGCGCGGATTTTCCATGCTGTTCATCTCGCACGACCTCTCGGTCGTGCGCTATTTGTGCGATCGCGTGCTGGTGATGTATCGCGGCAACGTGGTGGAGAGCGGGACGACCGAACAGGTGTTTTCGGCCCCCACGCACGATTATACGCGGACCTTGCTCGCTGCCGTGCCGCCGGATGATCCGGTGGAAGTTTGGGAAGGGATAGCTCAGTCCTCATCCTGAGGAGCGTGCGAAGCACGCGTCTCGAAGGACGGCGGCGCACGCCTCGTGCTTCGAGACGCGTCGCTGCGCGACGCTCCTCAGCATGAGGTAGACTACTGCCTCAATCCCGCCTCCTTGAGTAGCGGCAGCACGTTGTCGATGAAATACGGCAGCTCGTTCTTGAAGTTCACGAACGACACGGTGGTGCCGGCGAATCCGGCTCTGTGCATCTTCACCATCTCGTCCGCGATGAAGGCCGGCGTGCCGACCAGCGGATAGGTGCCGGCTCCGGCCGCGAAGCGCTTGCGGTGCAGCCGATATGCCTCCTGGTCGTGCGAGCCCGAAAAGGTCTGCTTCTGCTTGACGTAGTGATCAAGGCTGGCGGCATCCGCCATCGTCACCGCGTAGTGCTCGTAATAGGCCTCGGCCTCGCTTTGCGTCGGGCGGCACACGACATGGCACGTCGTGTAGACGCCAACCTCGCGCCCTTCCGCCGCCGCACGCTTCTTCATGTCGTCGATGTGGTCGCGGCCTTTCTCGATATCGACGAAGGTCGTGAACAGGAAGTCGGCCGCCTTGGCGGCGAACGCGCGCCCCGGCGGCGAGAAGGCCGCATTGAGCGTGACCGGGCGCGGCGACTGCACCGGGCGCGGCTTTCCCGCCACGGCTTTGAGCTTGTAGAACCTGCCGTCGTAGTCGAACGGCGCGTCCGCCGTGTAGATGCGGTTCATGATCTCGAACCACTCGAGGCCCTGCTCGTAGCGCTCCTCGATGAGCTGCAATCCGAACATGCCGAACTCTTCGGGATTCCAGCCGCACACGATGTTCAGCCCGGCGCGGCCGTTCGACACGTGATCGATGGTGGTGAGCGCCTTGGCGGCGAAGACCGGATGAACCATCGGCACGTGCACGGTCGCGAACACCGCGATGTTCTTCGTCACCGCGCCGAGCGCGGCCGCGTGCGTGAGCGTCTCATAGGACCACTCGCGGCTGTTCATCTCGCCGCCGAACCCTTTCCAGCGCGCGATGGGAAGCAGGAATTCCAGCCCGGCACGATCGGCGAGCTGCGCGACCTCCACGATCTCGTTCCACAGCGCCGGCCAGCGCTCCGGCACTTTGGTCAGCGTCAGCCCGCCGTCCGAATTCATCGAGAACACGCCGAGCTTGAACTTGTTCGGTCCATGCATCGGATGAACCTGGACTGCGGTCATGAAGGGCTCCTGGTGGAATGCGGGAAAGCTATGGCGCACATCGATCCCGATTATTCCACGCCATATGTGTCCTTGTCATTCGAGCGTGGTGACCGGCTCCCAATCCGGCCCCGGCGGGTGTTTGGCGAACTTGGTCGCGTATTTCAGAAATAGTGCCGACGGCGGATCGGTTTCGGCAATCGCCGCGAAGCGCTGCGCGGCGCCGGCAAAATCGCGCGCACGCCAGCACGCGAGAGCTTGCGCATAGGCGGCAGCCCGCGTCTTCTGCTCGATGCTTTCTTCCCCGGCGGCGGCGAGCGGCTCGAAAACCTTCACCAGCTGGTTTCGGCCCTTGACGCGGATTGAGCCGAGTTCGCGCCAGGCAAACGCGGCGTTTGCCAGCGACACGGTCGCTTCGGACGCTATGATCGTCGTGGTGAAATGCTTGTTGGCGGCTTCGAGCCGCGAAGCCAGATTCACGGTGTCGCCCATGGCCGTATAGTTGAAGCGCCGGTGTGACCCGATATTGCCGACAAGTGCCTCGCCGGAATTGAGCCCGATGCGGGCGCTGAGCTTCTGGCCTTTGAACGCGGCCGCGTGGCGATCGAGCTCTTCGAGCCGCGCGCGGCAGGCGAGCGCCGCCCGGACCGCATGGGCCGCATGGTTGGGATCATCGAGAGGTGCGCCGAAGACCGCGACAATCGCATCGCCGATATATTTATCGACGAAGCCGCCATGCGCCTCGATGATATCGGTCATCGCCGTCAGATACGTATTCATCAAGGTGACCAGTTCGCCGGGCGCCATCGCCTCGGAGAACGACGAGAAACCGGCGACGTCGGAAAACAGCGCCGTGATATTTCGCAACTCGCCGCCGAGCACCGGCGGCTTGTGCGACGCCATCAGCTTCTCGATGACCTCCGGCGCGAGATACAGTGCGAAGCTCTGGCGCAGCAGGCGCTTGTCTTGATCCGCAATGGCGAACCGATACGCGATCGTGGCGCCGAGCGCGAGCAATCCGGCGATGAGCGGCTCGGAGAGCGGGAGCGCCTGCGCCTGCGTGAGAGCGAGGGTTGCGGCTCCCGTCCACATGACGGCAAGACCCAGATAGGCGAGGGTCGCGGCGACCGGGGGAAGCGCCAGCGCCGCCGACGCGATCAATGCCGCGAAGATGATCGCGATGGTCAAACCGCCGGCGAAACCGAATTCAGTCAGTGCATCGCGGTGGATCAGGTTGTTGACGGCCGTGGCGTGCACGTAGACGCCGCTGATGGAATCGCGGGCGAACGCGTTGGCCGCCGGCTGCGCGAGGAGTGCACAACGTTCCGCCCGCGCGCCTTCCGGCGCGGTCGCGAAACGTTTTGAGGTGATCTTGCGATCCTCGGTGTCAAGCACCGTGCCGATCAGCACGATCTTGCCCCCGAAGTGCCGGCGGAAAAACTCCGCGTTGGGTTTCTCGGCGCAGGCGCGCAGGTCCGCCAGCGAATAGGTCGGGATGTCTTCGGACCCGCCTTCAAAATTGAGCGTCATGGTGTTCGGCACCGCAACGGGTATCCGATATCCGCCGAGCGAGACGATGCCGTCGGGACCGGGCTCCGGGGCGGCGCCGAGCGCGCGCGATGCGAGCTCGACGGGCATCGACGGCACGATGGCGCCGTCGACCGAGAATGAGAGCGGCATGCGGCGTACGATGCCGTCGCGATCCGTGTCGACATTCAGCGCGCGGATATTGGCTCCCTGACCGACGGCGGTGCGCTGACCCTGCTCCGGCAGGATCGGGTACTCCTGATGCTGCTGCATCTGGCCGAGGACGACCTTGCCGGCGCGGCTCGCGAGTGCGAGCGCGCGCAGGAAGTCGCGATCGAATCCGCGGACCTTGGCGCCGAGCGTCTCGTCTCCGAACGGTATCTCGGATTGCTCGATCGAGGTCGGAAACACGATGTCAAAGCCGACCACCTTGGCGCCGCCGTCGACGACCGCCGTCAGGACGCGGCCGATCTCGCGTGTCCAGGTGACGTAGGGCGTACCGGCGAAGGGCGGTGTGCGGTAGGTCTCCTCATCGATCGCGACCACGACGACAGGCGATGACGCGGGATCGCGCGTTTGTCCGAAGGCGCGCCAGCGCAGCGCCGTGAGCGCATCGATCGAGATGCCGTTGAGCAGGCCGAAGGCCGGCGAGGCGGCAATCACCGCGGCCGTCACGGCGATGATGATCGCGACGACCGCGTTGCGCCGAACGATACGGCCCACGTGCGCAGCGGCCGGATCAGCCCGCCGGCTGGAATCGCAGCAGGCGGCTGATGACCGGCACCCGGCCGGGCTTGGCGCCGGGATCGATCTTGAAAATAATTTCCCGGGCACCGATGCTGGCGCGATAAAGCCCGCCGGGCACGAGCCTCTTTCCGGCCGCCGCAAGGTCGGTGAATGACGGCTGCGTGCCCTTCTTTCTGGGCAGCGTCACGGTGTGATGCTCGCCCGGGTGATCGAGCCGCGCGATCAGCACAGCGGCGCCACCGGTCGCCGCGATGACCGGAGAAACCCCGTACAACATCACCGGGTCGTCCTCGGGCGCGCGGTAACTCGTGCCCGCGCTCTGGTTCGCCTGCTTCGCCGTGAGGGCGATTTTCCCCGGCGTGCACGGCACCTTCAGGCGATTCACCTTGCCGCCCTGGACGTCGCTTTGCTCGGCCCCGACCGTGACCGTGCCGCCCGTAATCGTCTCGGACCAGCACGACGCCAGATAGCCCAGCATGACCGAATCCTGCGACTTGAGCTTGATCACCTTGCCGGCGGTCAGATAATCCATGAATTCGACACCGACGGAATTGCCGCGGACATCTTCCACCAGTGCGACTGGAGTCTGAGCGAAGCAGGGCGCCGACAACAGCAGCACACCGGCAACCGCAGAGATCGTGGCGTTGGTCATTGCAGGGACTCCCAAAATCGATAGCCCGCTTCAGGCCCGTCCGGCAAATATTTGGCACGCTCGCCCGAAGTGTAGAGCATGGCGGCCGCTAGAAGTCGACTTTTCCTGAGTTTGGGCCACGCGGGACGGGCGTCGAGGCCAGATCGCGCGCGCATTTTCACTCAGTTTTCTTGAATGCTTGCTCCCTTCAAAATCAGGTTGCCTGCCGCCTTGCAGTTTATCTTTCCCGAGCCTTCGATGCTGATGTCCTTGCCCTTGATGGCAATATCACCGTCCTTCTTGGCCAGAATGGACGCGTCGCCGCTCTTCAAGGACAGATCATTCCCGGATAGCACCGCCGCATGCTTGCGCACGTTCATTTCGAGGTTTTGCCCGACGTCCGCCTTGACGGCCCGCCCGCTTCTCAAGTGAAAATCGGTCGCCACCGTGACGACGACGTCGCGGCCGGCGGTTGTGTTAATTGATCCGCCGATGCTGTTTTGCATATTTCCCCCGACCGTGATGGCGGCCTGCCCTCCAGTTGTGACGGCAAGACCAGCCCCCACCGTCATGGTGGCGTTGCTGCCAACGCCGAGCGTGTAATTGCTGCCGACGTTGATCGACAGATTCGAGCCCGTGATAATTTCAATGCCTTGCGGGCCGATCACAATGGAATTGCCGCCCGCCTCGAGAGCTATTCGCGAGCCGCCGAGTATGTCTTCGAGCACCCGGAGCCGCGCCTCCAGTGCGCGAACCCTGTCCGTCAAGAGCTGGACGTCCTGTTCAACCGGCATGCCGAGCCTCCACCAGAAGATGCAAGCTGACGCTACGAAATCCTAGCAAGGAAAACCGAGGTGGCAATGCGATCTTTTAGCTGTCCCGTCAGGCGCAGAACTAGCGCCGCGCCGCACGCGATGTCGCCGATTTGGTCCGCCGCATCGGCCGGGCAGAGCCTTGGAGGCGTGATTTCGGATCGGACCCCCTCGGTGCGGGCGCTTCATTTAAACGCAGTCCCAGCAGTGCCTTGCGAACGATTTCGAGCGCGGGCTCATTCGGCTTGTTGCGGTGCTCGACAAGCGCGAGCGTGCAGGGGACAGGTGGGTTCAAAGGCCGCACGATGAAATGAGGCGTCGGCTCGACGACGCATGCGTCCGGCACGATCGACATTCCGAGACCCGATGCGACCGCCTGTTTGGCGGCTTCGACGATGCCGACATGCATCGGCGCGCGCGGCAGCGGCAAGTATCTGGACAGCCACTGCATGACCAGTCCGTGGACCGCTCCACGTTCGTGCTCGAGCACCAGCGGCTGCCGCGCCGCATAGTCCGGCGTGATCTCTTTCGGTACATCCTTCATTGTCGCCGGCAGAATCGCCACCAGGGTTTCCGGCCGCAGCGGTGTGATGTTCAGTTGCGCCGATTTGACCGGCAACGTGACCAGGCCGAAGTCGATTTCGTTCCGAATCGTCTTATCCACCGCATCGCGCGTCGCCATATTGGTGACCACGATGTCGATTCCCGGATGAGCGGTCCGCAGTTCGCGCAGAATCGGCGGCAATGCGTACATCAGCGCCGTCATTGTCGTTCCGATGTGCACGCGCCCGAGCCACCCGTCGCGGAAGCGGCGCATCGCCATCTCGGCCGCATCGCACTCGCGAAGAATGCGTCGTGTATGCTCGATCAGATCGCGCCCCGGCATTGTTGCGTGCGCCTGCTTGCCGAAGCGCTCGATCAGCCGCACGCCCCAGCGCGATTCGAGCTCGCGGATTTGCAGGCTGACAGCCGGTTGCGTGAGGTTGAGCCTGCGGGCGGCGGCCGAAAAACTGCCCTGCGCCACGACTTCCGAAAGCGTCCGCAGCTGATCCAGGTTGAGGCTGCGCATCTCAAAGCATTCCTTATCAAAGCTATCGGAAGAATAAATTTGGCTCATATCGCGCGGTGATGCAATCTTTGCCGCTGGCGCTCCAGATGGGGCGCGTGTGCCTGAAGCATTATCGTTGGCGCCATTGGCGCTGGCGCAATTGTGTTTGACCAATATCGGCGCCGAATTTTTCGGAAGTTTTCCGAATCGGAGAGCCAAAACGTTCTGAAAAAAACGTAAATCACGGCACGTGTTTTGTGATTGCGATTCCATGCTGCCGGCCGGCAGCGCTGATTTGAGAGCTATTCCATCCTCAATCGTCGAGCAAAGTTTTACGGATATGCCCGGTACTAATCAATGAGGTTTATCTTGGCATTTGTTGTCGTCATGCGAGAACGACCCAAGTTTGACATCGTCGCAAATTGTCTGAGGGCGCTTGCATCTTTTTCGCTCGATATCACGAATTGTTTTACGGACGTGAACGGGATCTGTGACGCACGTCACATTTTACTCCCCCGCGGCAGCTTACCAACGCCCCACCAAATGCGGGGGCAAAATGAGTATCGTTGAAGACGCTTTCGACCTGAGTTGCGTGGATGGCATCGCGGCGCGTCGCGTCGGCGTCATACCGGATGAGGTTTTGCTGGAATGCATTGCCGATGGGGATCAGGCCGCGCTGCGGGAGTTGATGATACGTCACCAGACCCGCATTTACAGATTCGTCATGCGCTTTATTCGCGATCGCGGTGTGGCGGAAGATATCGTCAGCGATACATTTGTCGCGGTGTGGCGTCAGGCCGCCGATTTTGAAAATCGCTCGTCGGTCGCGACGTGGCTACTGGCGATCGCGCGATACAAGGCATTGTCGGCGCGCGAGCGCCTCGTTGCGCCGCATGAGCCGCTGGACGAGATCGCCGCAACGCTGGTCGACCCGGGACACGGGCCGGATGCGGGCATCGAACGGCGCGACTCGGCCCGCTTCCTGCGCCGGTGCCTGGCCGCCTTGCCGGCCGAGCAGGCGATGCTTCTCGATCTCGTTTATTTCCGCGACAAATCGGTGCGGGAGGCCGCAATCCTCACCGGTGTGTCGGAGAACACCGTCAAGTCGCGCATGTATCTGGGGCGCAGAAAATTGGCGACGATGCTCAGCGCCGCGAACGTCGAGAGCGACT
>JBBWZU010000106.1:0-5924 GCA_039649225.1 Hyphomicrobiales bacterium
TCAATTTGGCTCCCGCGTTTTCGGCGCGGGAGCTTTTCATGATCCTCATCGGCCAATATGACTCGCCTTTCGTGCGCCGCGTCGGCATCGCGCTGACGCTCTATGGCCTGGCCTTCGAGCACAGACCATGGTCGACCTTCGGCGACGCCGAGAAGATCAGGCCGTACAATCCGTTGACGCGCGTGCCGACGCTGGTGCTGGACGATGGCGACGTGCTGATCGATAGCACCCCCATCATCGACCATCTCGATAGTCTTGTGCCGGCCGCGCAACGCATGTTTCCGGCCGCCGAGCCGGAGCGGCATCGGGCGCTGAAGGTTGCCACGATGGGCGTGCACATGGGCGAGAAGGCGGTGGCGCTGTTTTACGAAAAGGTTCTCCACAAGGAGACGTCGGACGTCTGGGAGAACCGTTGCCGCCTGCAGATCATCGGCGCGCTGGCGGCGCTCGAGAAGGATCGTGCGGCCCGCAGGACGCCCTACTGGTTCGGCGACCGCATCGGGCATGCCGACATCGCGGTCGCGGCGGCGCTGCGCTTTATCAATGATGCGCACGCAAGCATAATCTCGATCGCGGACTTTCCCGCGCTCGCCGCGCATTCCAGCCGACACGAGGCGATGCCGGTGTTCCAGACGATCGCGCAGAAGTTCATTCCGCCGGCGTGATCACGCTCTAAAACTTCCCGTACTTCAAATACGCTTCCTGCGGATCGAGGCCGCCGAGGATCGCGGTGCGGATCTGGTTTTCGGTGCCCATCGCGACAGCCGCCGCATTCACGATCGCGGCGGCGCGCTCGCGCGGCAGGATCACGATGCCGTCGCGGTCGGCGAGCAGATAGTCGTGCGGCGCGATCTTGGCCTTGCCGATCTTGATCGGCACGTCGAGCGCCTCGATCGTCCAGTAGCCGGTGATGTCGCGCGGCGTTGCGTAGCGCGCATAGACCGGAAACCCCATCCCCATCAGGAATTCGACGTCGCGCGCGCCGCCGTCGATCACGACGCCGCGCACGCCCTTGTGCATCAGCGCCTCGCCGGACAATTCGCCCATGTGGGCGACTTCGTCGTCATTCGCCTCGATCACCACCACATGGCCGGCTTTCGCCTTGGAGAGAAAACCCGTCCAGGCGAGCAGCGTGTCATGCGCGGCGGCCTTCGGCGTCACCTTGCCGCGCACCGTGAATACCGGCCCGGCAATGGATTTGGCGACCGTGACCTGGCGCAGCGTATGCGGCAGCGTGAAGTCCTTCAGGTCCATCTGACGCATCACGTCGTGGATGACGGCCGTATGCAGCTTGGCGAGGCGCGGGGTCAGGTCCTCGGTTGCCTCTTGCAGCTGGCCGGCCGCGGCACGCGCGCTCGACGTTGCGGCGCGCGCCTGCTCGAGCACGCTTTTCTTGACTGCCATTGCGCCCTCCCGATCAGGCGCCGGCGAAATCTCCGGCGCTTAAATCGCGCTCGCCGCGATATTCACGGTGAGCGCCAGCAACGCGGCATTGAACACGAACGAAATCACACTGTGCGACAGGGCGGTGCGGCGGATCGACTTCGACGAGATGGTCGCGTCGGAGACTTGCGCGCACATGCCGAGGGTGAACGAGAAATAGCAGAAGTCCCAGTAGTCCGGCTCGTTGTCGTCTGGAAACGAAATGCCGCCGACAATGCCGTCGCGGCCGTTGCCGTAAAACTCATGCGCATAATGCAGCGCGAACATCGAGTGGATGAAGGCCCAGGAGAGCACGATGGTGCTTGTCGCCAGCAGAAGCTGCATCGGCTGGCGCGCGGCGCCGCCGGTCGTGGCGAGTTCGGAAAAGATCGCCGCCAGGCTCGCCATTGCGGCCACGACGATCAGCACCAGGAGCGCGATGCTGCCCTCGTCCTGGTTTGCGGCACGGCGGCGGATGCGATGCACGTCCGAGCGCGCCATCAGGCCGAACGCGAGGATCAGGTAAAGCCCGATGCCGACGTTCCATCCGACCAGCAGCTTGGTCACGGGACGCCACTCGAAAACCGGGAATATGATCGCCGTGATGGCAAGCCCGAAGGCCACGGAGATGAAAAGTCGCGGACGCGTCCGTATCATCCGCAGGTAGGAGCGCGGGCGAGTATTCGGCGCGGCGGTCGATTCGGCGGTCATGCGGCCATTCGAGCCTCAATTGCGCCGTATCTCAAGGCCGCCATGGGCGGTACGGCTGGAACATTGGGTCCCGGATCGGCTTAGCATGTCCGCATGACGTTTGGTAAATCCCGCAGCGTTGGATTTCGCATGATCCGTGCGGTGGCGGTCGCGATTCTGGTGGTCCTGCTGCTGCCCTACCTGATCACGCCGCTCTACCTCGTGGTGAACCCGGTCTCGACCTTGATGCTGTGGCGCTGGGCCAAGCGCGCACCGGTCGTGCGAACCTGGGCACCGCTCAGGACGATCACGCCGGCGTTGCCGCTCTCCGTGATTGCGGCCGAAGATGCGCGCTATTGCACCCACCACGGGATCGACTTTGGCGAGCTGCGCGCCGCGATCGAGGACGCCGACGACCTTTCCGAGATGCGCGGCGGCTCGACCATCACGCAGCAGACCGCCAAGAACCTGTTCCTCTGGCCGGGGCGCTCGGTGGTGCGCAAGGCGCTCGAGTTTCCGCTCGCGCTCTGGATCGATCTCATCCTGGGCAAGCGGCGCGTGATGGAGATTTATCTCAACATCGCCGAATGGGGCCCATCTGGCGAGTTCGGCGCCGAGGCCGCCGCCCGCAAGGCGTTCGGCAAATCCGCCCGGGAACTCAATGCCCGCGAGGCCGCGGCTCTGGCGGCGATCCTGCCCAATCCGGTTCTGCGCAGCGCCGGCCGACCCGGCGCCGGCGTGCGGCGGCTCGCCGGAATTTATGAGGGCAGGGCGCGCAAATCGCCCGATTTGGCCGCCTGCATCAGGCGTTAATGAACGCCGGGGTCGGGTCTAGCCTTACCGGGACCGATCCTCTATAAGCCCGCGTTCGCAGATGGATTTGAGCGACCGGCCGCATGGGCAGCCCGGGCGCCGTTGCAGGAGATTTCCCATGGCCGTTCCGAAACGAAAAACCTCGCCGTCGCGCCGCGGCATGCGCCGGTCCGCCGACGCCCTCAAGAAGCCCACCTATGTCGAGGACAAGGATTCGGGTGAACTTCGGCGCCCGCACCACATTGACCTGAAGACCGGCATGTACCGCGGCCGGCAGGTGCTCAAGGTCAAGACCGAGGCCTGATTTCGGCCGTCCGGAATTGTCGCGCGCCGGCCTCAAGCCGGCGCGCGATATTTTTGCCGCAGAGACGCCCTAATGTGCGCGGTATTGTCGGACGTGCCCGGGAGGCCCGCGTGATCGGATTTCCGCTGCTGCTCATTCCGTTCGCGATCTACAACGTGATCGCGTTCCTGATGCCGTTTGACTGGAACACGAAGCTGTACGCGTTCCGGCTGCCCTCCGGGATCGTGTTCGAGCCGACCGCGGGGGACGCGTTCATCGTGTTCTCGCTGCTGATGCTGATGTTCGAGTTCATCAAATCGACCACGCACGGCAAGTCGCTGGTCGAGCACTTTTTGGGCATTTTGCTCGCCGGTGGCGCGGGCGCCGAATTCGCGATGGTCAATCCGAACGTGATCATGAACCAGCCGGCCGCCCCGCTGCAGACCGGCAATTCGACCTTCATGCTGTTCGTGGCGATCTGCGTCGTCGACATGCTGGCCGGCTTTGCGGCGTCGCTGCGCCGCGCGCGGCGCACGGTTGCGGTCGAGCAGGCGCCCTTTGCGCCGGTTGCCGGAGCGTCCGCGCCGGCCGTGCGAGCCGAACCCGCGCGGGCTGAACCGGCGCGCACGGAGCCGATGCGGGCGGAGCCGATGCGGGCGGAGCCCGCCAGGGTCGAGCCGGCCGCGCATGTCGAACCAAGCGCCGAACGGCCGAACCCGTTCATCAAGGTCGAACCGGCCGAAAAGATCCCGTAGACTGCAGACTTCCTGCCGACGTCCCTCCTCACGCAAAAGCGTAACCCATCTTCATGACCCGCGACTTCCATCTGCCCGGCCGCTCGCCTGTCTATGCGCGCGACGGAATGGCCGCGACCTCCCATCCGCTCGCCAGCATCGCGGCGATCGACATCCTGAAGGCCGGCGGCACCGCGGCGGATGCCGCCATCGCGGCGGTCGCGGTCCTCAGCGTGGTCGAGCCCGCGATGACCGGCATCGGCGGCGACTGCTTCGCTCTCGTCGCCAAACCCGACAGACCGGTGTGGGGCTACAACGGTTCGGGCCGCGCCGGCGCCGCGGTTACAGCCGAGAAGCTGCTGGCGCAGGGCATCGGGCGGAAGATCCCCGCCACCTCGCCGCACGCCGTCACGGTGCCGGGCGCGATCGAAGCCTGGGAGGCGATCCTCAAGGTGCACGGAAAATTCGGCCTCGACCGCGTGCTCCAGCACGCCATCCGCTACGCCGAGGATGGTTTTGTGGTCGCGCCGCGCGTCGCGAGCGATTGGGCCACCATGGTCGACAAGCTCAAGCCGCACGCCGGATCGGTGAAGCATTACCTGGTGAACGGCAAGTCGCCGGACGTCGGGTCCGTGATGCGCTTCCCGGCGCTCGCCGCGACCTTGCGGGCGATCGCGGCTGGTGGCGCCAAGGCGTTCTACGAGGGTGCGATCGCCGCCGATATCGTGGCAACCGTTCAGGCCGCCGGCGGATGGCTCGCCGCCGAGGACCTGGCGCGTCACAAGGGCGACGTCGTGACCCCGATCAGCACCAATTATCGCGGGCTCGATGTGGTCGAATTGCCGCCGAACGGGCAGGGGCTTACCGCGCTGGTGCTGCTCAACATCCTCGAGCAGTTCGATCTTTCAAAGCTCGACCCGAACGGACCGGAGCGCTTTCACCTTGCGCTTGAAGCCGCCCGGCTTGCCTTCGGCGTGCGCGATACGCACATCGCCGATCCGGCCTCTATGCGCGAGCCGGTCGCCGGCCTGCTCGACAAGGGCTTTGCCAGGAAGCTCAGCGCATTGCTCGATCCCGGCCGGCGCGTGCCGCTGCCGAAATCGCCCAAGCCCAGTTCGGACACGATCTATCTGACGGTGGTCGACCGCGACCGCACCGCGGTGTCGTTCATCAACTCGCTTTATTCTGGCTTCGGCACCGGCATCTGCACCGAGAAGACCGGCGTGATGTTGCACAATCGCGGCTCCGGCTTCGTGGTCGAGCCGGGGCATCCGAACGAGATCGCGCCGCACAAGCGGCCGATGCACACCATCATTCCGGCGCTCGCGATGCGTGACGGGCGTTGCGCCATGTCGTTTGGCGTGATGGGCGCGGACTACCAGCCGATGGGCCACATGCAGGTGGTGACCAACATGATCGACTACGACATGGACGTGCAGCAGGCGATCGATGCGCCGCGCGCGTTCTATGTCGAGGAGACGACCGAGGTCGAACGCGGCGTGCCGGCCGCCACCATCGAGGGATTGAAGGCGCGCGGACATACCGTCGTTGAGCGGCCGCTTCCGCACGGTGGCGGGCAGGGCATCGTGATCGACTGGGACAAGGGCACGCTGATCGGCGGCTCGGATCCGCGCAAGGATGGCTGCGCGATCGGGTATTAGAGCGCGTCCAGGAAAAAGCCTGCCCCGCACCGGATGCCGGGTGGAAACCGGTTTTCCGTCCGGACGCGCGACAATCAAGAATGCTTTAGAGCATCTTGCTGATTGAGCAGCGCGCGACCGGCCGTATCGGCCCCATCGCCGAATAGGCCGCAATCACCTCATCCAACTCCGCCCGTCGCCGCGCGCGGGTCTGTGGCGCCTGCATGTGGGTCGCGATCAACTGCGCGAGAAACGGCGCGGCCGGATAACGCGTCGTCGTGGGCGAACGCTCGATCGGCGCCGCGGCCTCGACGGCGATCAGCGCGCGGCCTTGCGTTTCGG
>JBBWZU010000582.1:0-3523 GCA_039649225.1 Hyphomicrobiales bacterium
TTGCGCCGGTGCCAAACCGCGGAGAGCGTGAACGGCCGGATCGCGAGCGGCGGCGCGTAGGCGCGCAATTCAAACGGTTTGCGATAGGCCTCCACCAGTTGTGTCGGCATGGTGACGATCACGTCACTGTGCGCGACCGCCGCGAGCGCGGGCAGGAACGTCGGCAGCGTTGCGACCACGCGCCGGCGCTGTCCCTTGGCGGCGAGCGTGCGGTCGACGATGCCGACGGCATCGCCGGTGACCGAGACCAGCACGTGATCGAGCGCCAGATAGGTCTTCAGATCGAGCGTCTTGCCGATTTTCGGATGATTGCGCCGCGCGGCGACCCGATAGGTCTCCTGGTACAGCGGTTCGGTCCGAAACTCCGCAGACTTCGTCCAGACCATGCCGACCGCCACATCGACCTCGCCATCGCTGAGCGCGCGCAGTGAGTCTTTTCGCACCAGCGCGCGAAAGGTGAGGCGGATGTTGGGAGCGGTGCGCCGGCACAGCGCGATCAGCCGCGACCCGATCAAGGCGGTGGCGGAGTCGAGGCCGGTCACGCGGAACTCGCGCGAACTCGCCGCGGGGTCGAAAGCGTCGGCCTCGGTCAGGGTCTCCTGGGTGAGCCGCACGATCGTCTCGACACGGGGCGCGAGGGCACGTGCGCGCTGGGTCGGTTCGACGCCGAAGGGGCGGCGCAGAAACAACTCGTCCTCGAAGATTTCACGCAAGCGGCCGAGCGCATGGCTGACGGCGGATTGCGTCATCCCCAGACGTTGCGCGACGGCGGTGAGTTTGCGCAAGCGATAGGCCTCGGCAAAGACCAGCAGCAAGGTGCCGTCGAGCCGGCGCAGTTTCGAATTGCTCATATCGGTCATGAGGATATTTCAGTTTGTCGCATATCGTCCGAACGGTATATGCGCAGGGCCTGATAGAGCAATATCCGCGTGGGGCAGAGTGCTGCCGCCGATCGCACAGGAGGAAACTGTGGTTGTCGTTTCCCGTCGCGCGTTGCTCGAGGGCACCGCGGCCCTGCTCGTTGGACTCCAGGCGCCGGCCGCGGTCGCGCAGACCTCCCGACAAGACACGGCCGTGCTGAATGCCTGGGTGCGGATATCCGCCGACGATCGCGTCACGCTGCTGCTGTCGCAAGCCGAGATCGGGCAGGGGATCTCGACCACGCTGCCGGCGATCCTGGCTGATGAACTCGGCGCCGACTGGTCGAGGGTGACGGTGGAGAATTCGCCGGTCGGACCGGACTATCAGAACCCGCGCATCCATTGGATGTTCACCGGCAACAGCGAGAGCATTCAGTCATTCGCTCCGCATCTGCGCCGGATGGGCGCCGCCGCGCGCGAAATGCTGATCACGGCGGCCGCGACACGATGGTCGGCAAATCCCGCCGATTGCAGCGCGCGCGACGGCGCCGTGACACATGGTCCGAGCGGCCGGCGCCTGACCTTCGGGGACTTGGCGGCCGACGCCGCGCGGCTGCCGGCGCCGGCCAATCCGCGTTTGCGTCCGGTGCAGGAAACCCGCATCGGATCGTCGATACCGCGGCGCGATATTCCGCAGAAGGTCGACGGCTCGGCGGTGTTCGGCATCGATTTCAAGGTCGACGGCATGGTCTATGCCGCCGTGCGGCAAGCGCCGCAGTTCGGCGCTTCAGCGGCGCGCTTCGATGCCGCGCAGGTTACCGGCATGCCGGGCGTGATCGGCGTCTATCCGATCCCGAACGGGGTCGGTGTCGTGGCCGAGCATTTTTGGCAGGCCAAGACCGTGCTCGATCGGCTCGATGTGACGTTCGCCGACGGTCCGAACGCGGCGGTCAGCTCGGCGAGCGTCGAGCGCCAGTACCGCGCGGCGCTCGAAAGCGGTCCCTGGAACACCATCGTGGACAAGGGCAATGCGGCCGCAGCGATCGCGGTCGCGACAGATCCGATCGTTCGCGAATATGGCTCGCCGTTCCAGGCGCACGCCGCGCTGGAGCCGATGAATTGCACGGCGGCCGTGACGGCGGACGGCTGCGATGTGTGGGGACCGATACAAGGGCCGGAGCTGGCGCGCATCGTCGCAAGCAGCGTGCTGAAATTGCCGCCGGAGCGCGTGCGCATCAACTGGACGTATTCGGGCGGCGGTTTCGGTCGCAGGCTGCTGGCCGATTTCGTCGCGCAAGCCGTGATCCTCTCCAAGGCCGCGGCGCGCCCGGTCAAGGTGATCTGGACGCGCGAAGAGGACATGACGCATGACTTCTACCGCCCGGCAACCTTGGCGCGGTTGAAGGCTGTCGTTGGGGCGGACAAGCGGCCCGCGGCCATCGCCGCCACACTGGTCTCGGCGACGCAGCTCCAGCCGGTGACGGCGGCTCCGCTGCCGGATCACGTCGATCCGCTCGCGACCGAAGGGCTGGAAGAAACCCGCTATGAGATTCCGAATTTTCGGCTCGACTATCACAAGCCGAAGATCGGTATCCCGACCTCGGTGCTGCGCACCACGGGCTTTGGCCCGAACATTTTCGCGATCGAGAGCTTCATCGACGAACTCGCGCACCTCGCCGGCGCGGACCCGCACGGCTATCGCCGCGCGCTGCTGGCCAATGATGCGCGGGCGCTCAAGGTTCTCGACCTTGCGGCCGAGAAGGGCCATTGGGGCGCCCCGCTGCCGGCGCGCCATGGGCGCGGCATCGTGGTCTACGAGGCGTTCGACGCGATCATGGCGCATGTCGTCGAAGTCGAGGTCGACGGCAAGAAGGCGGTTCGGGTCAACCGGATCGTCACGGTGGCCGATCCGGGCGTTGTCTACGACCCCGGGATCGCGACCTCGAACCTCGAGGGCGGTGTTGTGTGGGGACTGACCAGCGCGATGAAGAGCGAAATGACATTCGACAAAGGCGCGGCGGTGGAAACGAATTTCGACGGCTACGACATGGTGCATCTATGGGAAACCGCGCGCGAGGTCGAAACGCATCTGATCGCGGGCCTCGGCGACAAGGTCGGCGGCATCGGTGAGGTCGGTCCGGTCGGCATTCCGCCGGCGCTGGCCAACGCGATCTTCGCGGCGACCGGCGAGCGCCTGCGCGCGATGCCGTTCGCCCGCTTTGGTTACACGCTGGCCTGAAATTCGATTGCGGAGCAGTAACATGGTCTCGATCACCGTCAATGGACAGCGCCACGATGTGGATGCGGCGCACGATACGCCGCTGCTCTGGGCGTTGCGCGACCATCTCGGGCTGACTGGCACCAAGTTCGGCTGCGGCGCGGCGCTGTGCGGCGCCTGCACGGTGCACCTCGACGGCGACGCCGTGCGGTCATGTTCGCTGCCGCTCAGTGCGGCCGCCGGCCACAGCGTCACGACGATCGAGGGCCTGTCGGCGGACCGCTCGCATCCGCTGCAGCAGGCGTGGATCGCCGAACAGGTGCCGCAATGCGGCTACTGCCAGTCCGGAATGATCATGGCGGCGGCCGCCTTGCTGGCGGAGATCAAGCGCCCGAGCGATGCCGATATCGACACGGCCATCACCAACATCTGCCGTTGCGGGACC
>JBBWZU010000116.1:0-15504 GCA_039649225.1 Hyphomicrobiales bacterium
GCGAATTGCCGCGCACCGCATGCTGCAAGGTTGCGACCGTTTCGGGCGACCAGGCATGCGCTTCGCCGCGCATGCGGAACAGATATTCGCCGCCGACCTCGAGCCCATGCTTGAGCACCGGCACCTCGCCGAACGCATCGCTATGACGCCGCGTCGTCTCCTCGGCGATTTCGCCGAGGCCGACGCCTTCGATGCGCGTCGCGGTACCGAAGAAGAATTCGCTGACGAAATCGCCTTTCAGGCCCACGGCATCGAAAATCTGCGCGCCGCAATACGACTGGTAGGTCGAGATGCCCATCTTGGACATCACCTTGAGGATGCCCTTGTCGCTCGACTTGATGTAGCGCTTGACGATTTCCTTGTCGTCGAGCTTCTCCGGCAGCTCATCCTTCATGGCGATCAGTGTTTCGAAGGCGAGATAGGGATTGATCGCCTCGGCGCCGTAGCCCGCGAGACAGCAGAAGTGATGCACTTCGCGCGCTTCGCCGGTTTCAACCACCAGGCCGGCCGCGGTGCGCAGGCCTTTGCGGATGAGATGATGATGCACGGCCGCGGTCGCGAGCAGCGCCGGGATCGGGATCCGCTCGGGTCCGGCGTGGCGGTCGGACAGGATGATGATGTTGTAGCGGCCGTTCACGGCGGCTTCGGCGCGCTCGCACAAGGTGGCGAGCGCGGCCTTCATGCCGGCCGCGCCTTGCTCGGCCGGGTAGGTGATGTCGAGCGTCTTGGTGTCGAACTGCTCTTCGACGTGCGCGATCGAACGGATCTTCTCCAGGTCCTCGTTGGTGAGGATCGGCTGGCGCACTTCGAGCCGCTTGGTCTTCGACAGGCCCTGGACGTCGAACAGGTTCGGCCGCGGCCCGATGAAGGATACCAGTGACATCACGAGCTCTTCGCGGATCGGATCGATCGGCGGATTGGTCACCTGCGCGAAGTTCTGTTTGAAATAGGTGTAGAGCAGCTTCGACTTGTCGGAGAGCGCCGAGATCGGCGTATCCGTGCCCATCGATCCGACCGCTTCCTGGCCGGTGGTCGCCATCGGCTCCATCAGCAGCTGCACGTCTTCCTGCGTGTAGCCGAAGCATTGCTGACGATCGAGCAGCGAGATGTTCGTCGCCGGCTTGCGCGGATGCAGCGCCGGCAAATCCTCCAGCACAAGCTGCGTCTTCTTCAGCCATTTGGCATAGGGGTGCTTCTTGGCGATCTGCGCCTTGATCTCCTCGTCGGAGATGATGCGCCCCTGCTCCAGATCGACCAGCAGCATCTTGCCCGGCTGCAGGCGCCACTTCTGCACGATCTCGCTTTCGGGGATCGGCAGCACGCCGGCTTCGGATGCCATGATGACGCGATGATCCGCGGTGACGAGCCAGCGCGCCGGCCGCAGCCCGTTGCGGTCGAGCGTACCGCCGATCTGGCGGCCGTCGGTAAAGGCGATCGCCGCCGGGCCGTCCCACGGCTCCATCAGGGCGGCGTGATATTCGTAAAACGCTTTCCGCTCATCGTTCATCAGCGGATTACCGGACCATGCCTCCGGAATCAGCATCATGGCGGCATGAGCGAGCGAGTAGCCGCCCTGCACCAGGAATTCGAGCGCATTGTCAAAGCAGGCAGTGTCGGACTGGCCCTCGTAGGAGATCGGCCAGAGTTTGGAAATGTCGTCGCCGAACAGCTTGGACGACACGGATGCCTGCCGCGCCGCCATCCAGTTGACGTTGCCGCGCAACGTGTTGATCTCGCCGTTGTGCGCGACCATTCGATAGGGGTGCGCCAGCGGCCAGCTCGGGAACGTGTTGGTGGAGAAGCGCTGATGTACCAGGGCGAGCGCGGTCTCGAAGTCCGGCTCGTGCAGGTCGGGATAATACTTGCCGAGCTGGTCGGCGAGGAACATGCCCTTGTAGATCACGGTGCGGCACGACATCGACACGACGTAATAGTTCGACAAGCGCCGGTCGCGCTTGCGATAGACGACGTCGGAGATGACCTTGCGCAGGATGTAGAGCCGGCGCTCGAACTCGTCGTCGGTCTTGATGCCCGGGCCGCGTCCGATGAACACCTGCACATGGAACGGCTCGGTCGGCTTTACCGACTCGCCGAGCGAGGAGTTGTCGGAGGGAATCTGGCGCCAGCCAAGCAGGGTCAGGCCTTCGGCCGGAATCTTCTCGGCGAAGATCTCCTGGATGACCTTCCGCCATTCCGGGTCGTGCGGCATGAATGCGACGCCGACCGCGTATTGCCCGGGCTCCGGCAGCGTGATGCCGAGCTCGGCCGCCTTGCGCTTGAAGAAGGGGTGCGGGATCTGCACCAGGATGCCGGCGCCGTCGCCGGCACGCGGATCGGCGCCGACCGCGCCGCGATGCTCGAGATTGCACAGGATCGCGATCGCGTCCTCGACGATCTTGTGCGACTTGCGGCCCTTGATATCGGCGATGAAGCCGACACCGCAGGAATCTTTGTCGAGGCGGGGATCGTAAAGGCCGTTCTGCTCCGGAACGCCGGGCCAGAGCGGAAACTGGGGAGCGGAATCTTTAGCGGTCCGCTCCGCAGGAGAAGCGGCTTGCCTCACTCCCACATCGTCGAACCGTTGCGTGCTCATCGTCTTCCCCTGTTCCGGCGGCCCTCCGTCGGCCGACCGGCGCGTGGCGTGCGGCCCGAACCAGCCCGCGACGCAATTTCCAAGCCATCTCGTGAGGGGCGGCTTTTCGGGCCGCGCCGGCCCCTTGCGGGACCGCTTCTTCCAATGCCGCCGCGTCTTCCAACGCTTCCGTGTGTCCGGCTCGTGCGCGGGCCAAATGGGACAGCATTACTGTCCTAATATGCCCAGTTCTTGCCATCTATGCAAGCGCGCGCATCGCCCGATCCACCGTCTCCTTGCTGTTTGTTGCCCTACGCGTTCCCGGCACGTAACAAGAGGACCATGATTGATATCGCAGCGCAACAGAATTGCATTCTTCCAAGGTGCAACGCGCAGACTGGAAAGTAGGAAAATCGATGTTCTTTGCAAGCGACAATGCGGCCGGGATCGCGGCCCCGATCCTCGAGGCCATCGGCCGCGCCAATACCGGCTATGCTCTCAGCTACGGCAATGATGACTGCACCAAGCGGGTGGAAAAGAAATTCGCCGAGATCTTCGAGCGCGAGGTCGGGGTCTTCCTGGTGCCGACCGGGACGGTGGCCAATTCGCTTGCGATTGCGCATCTGACGCCGCCCTGGGGCGCGGTGCTGTGCCATGCGGAGTCGCATATCGCGACCGACGAGTGCGGCGCGCCGGAATTCTTCGGCGGCGGCATCAAGCTCGTCGGGCTGAAAGGCGAGGGGAGCAAGATTTCATCCGAGACCTTCCGGGTGGCGCTCGATGGCCAATGGGGCGGGCCGCATCACGTCTCGCCGAGCGTGTTGTCCCTCTCACAGGCGACCGAATGCGGCACAGTCTATCGTGTCGCCGAGGTCAAGGAACTGGCTGATATCGCGCACGCGCGCGGCGTTGCCGTGCATATGGATGGCGCGCGGCTCGGTAATGCGCTCGCACGTATGAACGTCTCGCTGGCGGAAGTCACCTGGAAGGCCGGCGTCGACGTGCTGTCGTTCGGCGCCACCAAAGGCGGTGCGATGGGGGCGGAGGCTATGATCTTCTTCGATCCCAAGCACGGCGCCAACATGCAGGACCGGCGCAAGCGCGGCGGTGCGCTGCTCTCCAAGCTTCGCTTCATTGCGGTGCAGATGGAGGCGTATCTGGAAAGCGACCTGTGGCTCAAGCTGGCGCGCCACGCCAATGACATGGCGGACGCGCTCGCCGCGGGGCTGACGGCCGCCGGCGCAAAACCCGTATGGCCGGTGGAGGCGAACGAAGTGTTCGCGCCGCTGACGCTCGAGGCTGACAAGCGACTGAAGGCCGCGGGCGCGATGTACCACCCGTGGCCAAGCGCTGGGCTGAATATCGGCGCGGGGAAAATACTGGTGCGGCTTGTCACGTCGTTCCAAACCACCAAAGATGACGTCGACAAGTTCCTCGCCACGATGCGCGCATGATTTGGAAATTGTCGCCGCACCTGCGCCCAAGCTCCGCCTGATTCATTGACGACGTTCCAGCCAGCGGGGTTTTCCGTATCGGCTTGGAGGTTCTTTATGAAGTTCGTCACGCTTGCGGCCGCGGGCCTTGCTCTGCTCGGCGCAAGTCCAGCATTCGCGCAATATGGCGCTCACGGACCCGTTGCGCGGCCCACAGTGCCGGGGCAAGAGGTTGCGGGTGCGGCGCAAGATACGCTTGCGCTCGCCGGTTCCGCGGCAATCGGCACCAGCATGACGCTGGTGCAATATGGTCCTTTTGGTCCCGTCATGCGGCCGGCGATGCCGATCGCCGGTATGCCGGGGAACGAGGTCATCGGCATGGTGCGCGAGATGGGCCTCGATCCGATCGGACCTCCGACGCGTAGCGGCAATTTCTACATTCAGCGCGCGGCTGACTATTACGGCCGGCCGATGCAGGTGATTGTCGACGCGCGCCGCGCGCAGGTGGTTTCGGTCGAGGCGCTCAATGCACCAGGCTCGATCCAAGGCGCACCATATGCGGCGGCAAATGCGCGCTATGCGCCGCCTCCTTACGTACGCGGCGGATATCCGGGTTACGGCGCGCCGTATGATGGCGATATGAACGCATCCATGCCGGCGCCGCAGGGAGCACGCTCCGCGCCGCGTGCGGATCTTGGGCCGGCGCAGGCCGATCTGCATCGTGGCATTCAGCCGATGCCGCTGCCGCAACACGTTGCGCCGAAGCCTGTGACGAAATCGGCCGCGATCACGCCCGGGAAACCGCCGGTGCCGCGCAAGCGGCCGGCTGTCGCGCCGCAGGAGACGGCGGGAACCGTCGAGCCATTGCAGGCAAAGCCTGAGGCCGCGCCTGCTGCGCCCAGCACTGCGGCTCCGGCAACGGAAGCAAAGCCGTCTGCGCCCGCGACACCTGCGGCTCCGGCTGCGCCCGCGATGCCGCCGGTCGCGCCGCTGGAGTAGCCTCGCGGCATTCAGCACCAAAAGAAAGCGCCCCGGGGCATCCGGGGCGCCAACTTGAGTTCACGACGATTGCTGATCGCAGATGTTACGCCGCTTTGGCGTTCAGCACCTGCGGCTCGGCCTTTTTGCCGTTGCCGATCGGAATCTGGCGCGGCTTCTTGGCCTCGGGAATCTCGCGTACCAGTTCCACATGCAGCAGGCCGTTGGAAAGCTGCGCGCCGGTCACCTGGACGTAGTCGGCAAGCTGGAACCGACGCTCGAACGCGCGGGCCGCGATGCCCTGGTAGAGCACTTCGTTTTGCTGGTCGCCGGATTTCTCCTGGCGCTCGCCGCGGATCGTCAGCGTGTTCTCCTTCGACTCGATCGTCAGATCGTTTTCGCCGAAGCCCGCCACAGCGACTGAAATGCGATACGCATTCTCGCCGGTACGCTCGATGTTATAGGGCGGATAGGTAGGCGCTGCGGCCTCTGAGCCAACCCCGTCAAGCATCGAGAAGAGACGGTCGAAGCCGACGGTGGAACGGTAAAGGGGAGCAAGGTCGAAAGTTCGCATGGCATATCCTCCATAAAGCGACATGCAGAAAGTCCGCCCAACGCTGGGCCGGACCGGGAACGCGCAGCCGGATGGGCCTACGCAAACTGCATGTGGGAAGGGCTTTTGCGCTCCGCAAGGGGATGGATACGCAAGTCGAGGTCGTTCCGCAGGCCGGGCCCGGGCTCGAAAGTCGCGAAGCGAAGCCGGCGAGAGCGGCAAGGATCCGACCGCCTGATCTTTGGACATAAGTGGAGTTCATTGAACCAAGGACGCTGATATAAGGCGGGACCTGCCTCGATCCCGGCCACCCGCCCATGAAACTTGTCTCCATTGCCGCCAACCCGGTCCCCGAGGGCGCGACCGTCGGTACCGTCAAGACGTCCGACGGAGTGGTGCTGCGCTTTGCCCGTTTTGATCCGCCCGCCGGGCGCAAGGGAACGCTGTGCGTCTTCACCGGCCGGGCCGAATTCATCGAAAAATATTTCGAGGTCGTGCGCGATGCACGCGCGCGGGGCTTTGCGGTCGCGATGCTCGATTGGCGCGGGCAGGGGCTCTCCGATCGGGCGCTTCCGAACGCCCGCAAGGGTCATGTCGGCAGCTTCGTCGAATATGACCGCGATCTCGAGGCCTTCGTGAAGGAGATCGTGCTGCCGGATTGTCCGCCGCCGATATTCGCGCTCGCTCATTCGATGGGCGGGGCGGTGTTGCTTCGTGCCGCCCAGCACGGGCGGCGCTGGTTTGACCGCATCGTGGTCACCGCCCCGATGGTTGGCCTTTCGGGCGCGGCCGGCACGCCCGTTGCGCGCGGCACGGCCCAAGCCATGCGGCTGATCGGGCTCGGCGCCTCGTATGTTCCGGGCGGCGGCGGGACGGCGATCAACACGCTGCCGTTTCCCGGCAACAATCTCACCTCCGATCCGGTGCGTTACGCTCGCACGGTCGCAATCCTCGAGGCTGAGCCCTCGCTCGGGATCGGCTCACCGACGGTTGCGTGGATCGATGCCGCGTTCAAGACGATGCGCGAGTTCGCCGATCCGAGCTATGCGAGCCGGCTGCGCCAACCGCTGCTGCTGGTCGCGGCAGGACAGGACAAGGTCGTGTCGACGGCGACGACTGCTGCGTTCGCACGCCGCCTGCGCGCCGGATCGCACCTCACCATTCCGGGCTCGCGCCATGAAATCCTGATGGAGCAGGACCGCTACCGCGAGCAGTTCTGGGCGGCGTTCGACGCCTTCGTGCCCGGTACGCCGATGTTCGAGTAACTCAGCCCGCCAGCACCTTCAGCGCGGCCTCGTGCACGCGCTTGTCGCCGGCGGCCACGATGCGGCCGCCCTGGTTGGGCGAGCCGCCTTCCCAACTGGTGATGATGCCGCCGGCGCCCTCGACAATCGGGATCAGCGCCATGATGTCGAACGCATTGAGGGCGGTCTCGATCACCAGATCGATATGGCCGGCCGCCAGCATGCAATAGGCATAGCAGTCGCCGCCATAGCGCGAGAGCTTCACGCCCTTTTCGACGCGGCCGAAGACGGCGCGGTCGTTAGCGTTCATCAGCAGCGGACTGGTGGTGAACAGCATCGCATCCGACAACCCCGCGCACGGGCGCACCATCAGGGCGCGCTTGCCCGCCGGCCCGCGATAATGCGCAGCCCCGCCATCGCCGGTGAAACGCTCGCCGATGAATGGCTGATGCATCATGCCGTAGACCGGATTGCCGTTGCGGGTGAGCGCGATCAGCGAGCCCCAGGCCGGCATGCCGGCGATGAATGACTTGGTGCCGTCGATCGGATCGAGCACCCAGACATATTCGGCGTCGGACCGCTCGTTGCCGTATTCCTCACCGATGATCCCGTGTTCGGGGAAATTGCGCTTGATCAGGTTGCGCATCGCGGTTTCGGCGCCGCGGTCGGCGGCCGTCACCGGATCGAAGCCCGCGGCCGAACCCTTGTCCTCGACACCGAGCGAGGTGCGGAAATATGGCAGGATCGCCTCGCCCGATATCGTCGCGAGCGTATCCACGAAGGTAGCGAAATCGATGGCGGTCATGAGACGGTCCTGGGGGGCTGTGGCGCACGGCTTATCGGAGCAAGGCCGAACGGGCAACAAAGCAGCGATGTCGCCGCGTCTTGCCGCAAGCGCGCCGGTATGTCAGGGGGTGCCTGCCCGGTGAGGGGCATCTGGACGGCCGGAACTGAACAAAATGCAGAGCCCCCAAGGGCAATGGCTTTCGCGCGGGGTCGTCGCGCTCGTCGGCACGCTCGCGGCGATCTACCTCGTCAGCCAGTTCCTGCGCAATTCCGTCGGCGTCATTGCGCCCGACCTCGCGCGCGAAATGGGGCTTTCGGCCGGCGAGATCGGGCTCTTGTCGAGCGCGTTCTTCTTTTCCTTTGCGGCCGCGCAAGTCCCGCTCGGCATCGCGCTCGATCGCTACGGGCCGAAGCGCTGCATGTTGGCCTGTGCCGCAATCGCGTTCTTCGGCACATTCGTGTTCGCCATCGCGACGACGTCCGCCGGCCTCATCACGGCGCGCATCCTGATGGGGCTCGGTTCGTCCTGCTATCTGATGGCGCCACTCGCACTCTATGCGCGCAGGTTTGCGCCCGAGCGCTTTACCATGCTGGCCGGGGTCCAGATGGCGATCGGCACCATCGGGACGCTGTTCGTGACGGCGCCGCTCGCCTTTGCGAGCGCCACGATCGGCTGGCGCGCGACGTTCTTTGGCGTTGCGGGTCTCGTGGTGCTGTGCGGGGCCTTGATCGCCTTTGTGGTGCGCGAGGATGCCGTCGAGCACGCGCCGGCTGCGCAAGGCGAAACGCTGCGTGAGAATTTCGCCGGCATCGCGGAAGTCGTGCGCATGCGCGGGTTCTGGCCGCTTTTCCTGATGCACGCCGTATCCTACTCGAGCTACGCCATCATCGTCGGATTGTGGGGCGGCCCGTATCTGGCGCACGTCTACGGCTATGGGCTCACCGCACGCGGCGATCTCTTGATGCTCCCGGCGCTGAGCCAGATCATTGGCGTGGTTGCGTGGGGCCACGCACAACGTGTCATCGGCAGCTACAAGCCGTTGGTCCTTGGCGGCGCGCTCGCGACCGCGGCGGCGCTCGGCTTGCTGGCGGCGATCGGAAAGCCCGAACCGTGGGTGCTGGCGGTGTGGCTTGCGGTGTTCGGATTGCTGCCGGCCTATTTGCCGGTGCTGATCGCGCACGGCCGTTCATTGCTGCCGCCGCAACTGGTCGGGCGCGGCATGACCCTGTTCAACATCGGCAGCATGGGCGGCACCTTCGTGGTGCAGCTTGCAAGCGGCGCGCTGATCGACGTGTTTGCGCCCATAGCCGGAGCTTATCCGCTCGAGGCGTATCGCACGGTCTTCGCCGTGCAGGCCCTGGTGGTGCTGGCTGTCTGCGGCATCTACGCGATGATGCGGCTCAAAAACCCGCCGGTCAGGCCGTGACCCGGCCTCCAGGGGTATCCACAGCTCGGTAAGGTCTACTTAGCAATTTGCCTGGATGGGGCTTGCGCTTTGTGCGCTGCGGTGTATCTTATTGCAGCGCGGTACGTGATTTGCGTCGCGTACCGCCGCCCTCCTTGGGCGTTTCCTCCCTAGACTTGGGCCGCTTGCTTGCAAGCGGCCCTTTTTCTTTGCCGATTTGACGGCATTTTCGACTTGAAACGTCCAGAAGCGCGGTAGGTGGCTCCGTTGCCTATTTTTTAGCGCGCTTCGATCGCTGCTCAATACCCATGCATATATGCGGTGGGCATCATGCGGAATCACATACCCTATTCGGCAGCCGCGCGATAGGGCTTTAGCTCTTCCAACGGGATCATTGCGAGCCGGTCCGCCAGCGTCATGACGTCGGCAGCCAGCCGGTCGAATGATTCGATCCGCTGGTAGCGCCGCTCGTCCATGTAGAGCGCGCGGTTGACTTCGATCTGGATCGAATGAAGTCCCGCAGCCGGGTTGCCGTAATGCTCGGTGATGAAGCCGCCCGCATAGGGCTTGTTGCGGCTCACCGCATAGCCGAGCTCGCGGAAAATCTCGTCGGCGACCTCCGACACGATCGGCACACAGCTTGTGCCGTAGCGGTCACCGATCACGATATCGGCGCGCGGCCGGTCGTCCTTTGCGCCGATATTTGATGGCATGGAATGGAAATCGACCAGCACCGCGGTACCGAAGTCGCGATGCACACGCGTCAGCAGGCGCCGCAGCGCGCGATGATAGGGCTTGTAGAGGCCCTCGATGCGGCGCAACGCATCGTCGATCGGGATACGCTGGTTGTAGATTTCCTGCGCGTCGCCGACAACGCGTGCGACTGTCCCAAGCCCGCCCGCGACGCGCATCGAGCGCGTATTGGCGAACGAGGGCAGGCGGCCCTCGAACATGCGCGGATCAAGCTCATAGGGTTCGCGGTTCACATCCACATAGCAGCGCGGGAAATACACCTGCATCAGCGGATGACCACGCGGCACGACGCCGGCGATCAGCTCATCGACGAAGCTGTCCTCCGAACGGCGCAGGGTCGAAAGGTCGAGCTTGGCGGCGGTAAGGAAGGCGCGTGGATAAATGCGTCCGCTGTGCGGGGAATTGAACACGACCGGACCACGGCATTGCGCCGGCTCTAAGATCTCGAACGGGGGGTCGAGCTCGCTATCCAGGAGGCTCATCGTGTCTGGGGCGCCTTATTATCGGTCTGCGAAGCAGATCATTGTTATGGGTACATTTCCATGCGGGCGCCGGTCTGCCAAGATCGGAGTTGAAAAGATCGGTCTTGGGATCAACCCTAATTTCGGGTTCACCCCAAATTTACCCCCATAGGGCTTATGGGGTTGCTGAGTTCAGTTCACAGGACATCGTGCAGTTCCATGACCAAGACCATGCCGAAAATCCTCCTGGCCGAAGACGACAACGACATGCGCCGCTTTCTCGTCAAGGCGCTGGAAAACGCCGGCTACGAGGTGACCGACTACGACAACGGCATGTCGGCCTATCGGCGCCTGCGCGAGGAGCCGTTCGAACTGCTCCTGACCGATATCGTGATGCCCGAAATGGACGGAATTGAGCTCGCGCGGCGCGCGTCCGAGCTCGATCCCGACATCAAGATCATGTTCATCACTGGGTTTGCCGCCGTGGCGCTCAATCCGGATTCCCAGGCTCCCAAGGACGCCAAGGTGCTGTCCAAGCCGTTCCATCTGCGCGACCTCGTCAACGAGGTCGGCAAGATGCTGCAGGTGGCGGCCTGAGGGCAGCTATTCGGCGGCTTTCCCGGCTTGCCGGGCCAATGCCGAGCCGATATAGGGTGGCACCCTTTTCGAGTTCGGGCGCGTAGCTCAGCGGGAGAGCACTACGTTGACATCGTAGGGGTCACAGGTTCGATCCCTGTCGCGCCCACCATTTCGTAAGGCGTTTGCCCCGCGTTGACAGGGTGGCAAGCCCCCCTTATGAACCTGCCGACCCGACGAATTCAGATAGGCCAGCGCTTGCAGCGCGGCGCGATGGAACGAAGTCATGAAAGTCCGTAACTCATTGAAATCGCTGCGCGGACGTCATCGCGACAACCGCCTGGTGCGGCGCAAGGGCCGGCTCTACGTCATCAACAAGACGCAGAAGCGCTTCAAGGCCCGCCAGGGTTAAGGCCAAACGGCCGGTCCGCTCACCGCGACCGCTCACAGGTCGCCGCGACCACTCACACGTCTTTGACCGCTCTTACGCGCTTGCCGGTATTGCGCCGCAGCGCGGACGTCATAGACTTGTCTCATGCGCATCCGACTCAGCCTCGCGTTAGCCGCCACCCTGCTGGCCGCCGTGGCAACCGTCGCGCCGCTGCGAGCCGAGCCCGGAAGCTGGGCCGACGCGCCTGAAAAGCTGCCGCGCCTGCCGCGCGGCGATCGCACTAAAAATCTCGAATTCCTGTTCGAGGCACTGAAGGCCGCGCCCGACGCGGATAGCGCCAAGCTGGTCGAGGGGCGCATCTGGGCGCTTTGGCTCGCCTCGGGTAGCGACACCGCCGATCTGTTGATGAGCCGGGTCAAGTCCGCGATGGACAACAAGGACAACGCGCTCGCGATCAAGCTGCTCGATGCCGTCACCCGCCTCAAGCCCGACTATGTCGAAGGCTGGAACCGGCGCGCGACCTTGCGGTTCGCCGAGAAGGACTATGGCGGCGCACTCGCCGATATCCAGCAGGTGCTGGGGCGCGAGCCGCGCCATTTCGGCGCGCTCTCCGGCCTCGGTATCATCATGCAGGAGCTCGGCGAGGACAAGCTCGCGCTGGAAGCATTTCGCCGTGCGCTTGCGGTCAATCCGAACCTGCAGAAGATCCCGGATTTCGTGAAGACGCTGGCCGAGAAGGTCGAGGGCCGGGATATTTGAAACCCCGGCCCGTGCGGGCGCGTAACACCACGTGTCCCCTGTCCCCCGCATGATCACCAACATCGCAATGGGTTGTGCGGTCCTCACCGTGTTGTTGGCGGCGCTTACGGCGATCGGCACTGTCATGATCGAGCGGCAATATCCGCCCTCAGGTCGCTTTGTCGAGGTAACCGGCGGGCGCCTGCACGTGCTCGAGCGCGGACAGCCGGACGCACCGGTTGTGGTGCTGCTGCACGGTGCAAGCGGCAATCTGCAGGATGTGAACGCCGCGCTCGGCGCGCTGCTTGCCACGCGCTATCGCGTCATCATGATTGATCGTCCCGGGCATGGCTGGAGCGATCGGCCCGGCGGTGACGACGACGCGTCCCCTGCGCGGCAGGCCGCGCTGATTGCGCAAGCGCTCGAGAAGCTCGGCGTCGCCCGCGCGATCCTCGTCGGCGTGTCATGGTCCGGCGCACTCGCCACCAATTACGCGCTCACCTTCCAGGAGCGGGTCACCGGGCTCGTGCTGCTTGCTCCGGTCTCGCATCGCTGGCCGGGCGGCATCGCTTGGAATTATCGCCTGGCGTCGATGCCCGTGCTGGGGCCGCTGTTCGTCCGCACGGCCCTGATGCTGCTTGCCTATCCGATGTTGGATCGTCTTGTGGGCGCGGCGTTCGCGCCGCAGGCGATGCCTGACGGGTATCCGGCGCGTGCCGCGCTCGCCCTGGCGCTACGGCCGGGCGAATTTCTTGCCAACGCCCGCGATGTCGCGAACCTGAAAGCCAACGTTACGCTGCAGGCGCATCGCTATGGCGAAATACGCGTGCCGGTTGTCATCCTCGCGGGCGATCGCGATACGACGGTCTCGCCGGAGATCCATTCCAAGGCGCTCGCCGCCGCGATACCGAACGCCAAGCTGATCATCTTGCCGGGGGTCGGGCATATCATTCATCATGCCCAGGCCGAGCTTGTGATCGGCGAGATCGATGCGATCGCGGCACGCTGAAGCCGCTAGCTCTCGTCCGCCAACTCCGAACCGACAAACGCGATCCGCACCATGTTGGTCGCGCCGGGCGTGCGCAGCGGAACGCCAGCCACGATGAGGATGCGCTGGCCGGCCTTGGCGAAACCGTCACGAAAGGCCCAGCGGCTGGCGCGATCCACCATGTCGTCCTGATTGTGTGCGTCCTCGGCGACGACGCAATGCACGCCCCACGCCACCGCGAGCTTGCGCGCGGCAGTCTCGTTCGGCGAGATGGCGACGATCGGCGATTTCGGGCGCTCGCGGGCGACGCGCAGCGCGGTCGACCCCGAGAAGGTCCAGCAGACGATCGCCGGCAGATCGAGCGTTTCGGCGATCTGGCGCGCCGCGTCCGCGATGGCGTCGGCGCCGGTCGCCTCGGGCTCCGAGCGCTGCGCCTGGATGATCGAGCGGTAGGTGACGTCGGTTTCGACTTCCTCGGCGATGCGGTTCATGGTCGCGACCGCCTCGACCGGATATTGCCCGGCCGCCGATTCCGCCGACAGCATCACGGCGTCTGCGCCCTCGAAGATCGCTGTCGCGACGTCGGAGACTTCGGCGCGCGTCGGTACCGGATTGCTGATCATCGATTCGAGCATCTGCGTCGCCACCACCACCGGCTTGCCGGCACGGCGCGCCATGCGGGTGATCTGCTTCTGGATGCCGGGCACTTTTTCCAGCGGCATCTCGACGCCAAGATCGCCGCGCGCCACCATCAGGCCGTCGGTGAAGTCCATGATCTCGGCAAGGCGGGTGACCGCCTGCGGCTTCTCGATCTTGGCCATCACGGCGGCGCGGCCGCGCGTGATCTTCTTGGCCTCCGCCATGTCTTCCGGCCGCTGGATGAACGAGAGCGCCACCCAGTCGACGCCGGTGTCGAGGCAGGCTTCGAGATCGGAGCGGTCCTTCTCGGTCAGCGCCGATGAGCCGATCGTCGTGTCGGGCAGGCTCACGCCCTTGCGCGCCGAGAGCTTGCCGGCGACTTCCACGCGCGTAACGGCGCGTTTTGATGAGGTTTCGACCGCAACGAGCTTCACCTTGCCGTCGTCGAGCAGCAGCGTATGTCCGGGCTCGAGTGCCGCGAGGATTTCCGGATGCGGCAGGTACACGCGATTTTCGTCACCCGGCGTCTTGTCGTCGTCGAGCGTGAAGGTCGCCCCCTTCTTCAGCATCACGAAGTCGGTCGTGAACGTGCCGACGCGCAGCTTCGGGCCTTGCAGGTCGGCGAGAATACCGATCGGCCGCCCGTATTGCGCCTCCACGGCGCGAATCGCCGCATGCAGCTTGCGCATCGCCTCATGCGAGGTGTGGCTCATGTTGATGCGGAACACGTCCGCGCCAGCCTCGAACAGGCGCGCGATGGTGGCCTGGTCCGACGAGGATGGACCGAGAGTCGCGACAATCTTGGCGCGGCGCAGACGTCTCATTTGGTTTGCTTCGGCTGGGCCGGTGAACCGGCCGGGGGCGATGGAATCAGCGGCGTATATTGCGGCAGCGGCGACTGCGGCGCCTGGTCCGTGGACTCGGTGAGCTGCACGGTCCAGGAACGTTGTTCGGTGGTGTCGACCTCGAAGAAGCCGGTGCGGTCATAGCCGCGCGCAAGGCAATCCTCAATGCCGCGGATGGTGAATTCCTTGTCGCGCGTGCACATGAAGGCTTTTCCGGACCATTCGCCCCCGCGATCGTAGTCGACCGCATAAACATAATAGAATCGTGCGACAAGCTGACCTTTGACCAAAGTTTCGCAGGAGCGTGCCGCGAGGTTCCACCAGCCTTCAGTGGTCCAGCCGTCCGAATCCTTGTAGCCGATCGCGATGCCGACGCGGCTGCCGGTATTGTTGCACAGGCGAAAGTCCGCGGCGGCGGTTCCGGCCCACGCGATGCACACCAAAGCCAGTACAAACGCAGCCGCGCGCCGCCCGCGTCGCCATATTCCGGGGTGAACGTCACGTATGCTGATTTGGCCTACCCGCATCATCCGACTGTTGGATTTCGCGCCGGTTCCATCGGGCTGTCAACGAGGATGGCACGGAAGTCGTTGACGTTGGTGAAAGTTGGGCCGGGGCGCAGCAAATCGCCCATCTGCTCGAAAAAGCCGGTCGAATCATTGTCGGCAAGGAAGGCGGCTGGATCGAGGCCTAACCCCTTGGCGCGCGCCGCGCTCGTGCCGTCGGCGCATGCGCCGGCTGGGTCCTCGGCCAAGCCGCCGCCGCCGTCCGTGCCGTCGGTGTCACCGGCGAGCGCCGCAATGCCGCTGGTTCCGGCTAGCGCCGGGACGAGGGCGAGGGCGTATTCCTGATTCGGCCCGCCGCGTCCCTTGCCGCGGATTGTGACTGTCAGCTCGCCGCCCGACAGGATCACGGCGCGCCGGCCGGAGGCCTGGATGTCGCGAGCCATTCGGGCGTGCTCGGCCGCGACGTCGCGGGCCTCGCCCTCGATGCGCTCACCGAGGAACACGGCCTCGTATCCGGCAGCCCGGACGGCCGCTTCCGCTGCGCGGAACGCGTCGGCGGGACGAGCGATGAGCTGGAAGTCGACTTGGCCGAACACGGGATCGCCAGGCTTCGGGCTTTCGTTCGCCGGATCGTT
>JBBWZU010000233.1:0-4029 GCA_039649225.1 Hyphomicrobiales bacterium
CCGCCTTATATGCACAACGGCTCCCTGGCCGATCTCATGCAGACTGTGCGGCACTACGAAAAGCCCGGGATCGATCGTCCCAGCCGGTCGCCTTTGCTGGTTCAGATATCCCTCACGGATCAGCAGCGGCTCGATCTCGTCGCGTTCCTTGAGACGCTGTCCGGGGCGGCCGAGGACGCCGCCAAGCCGCAGCTTCCGGATTGAGACACGCCTTTTGTCGCGGCAAATGCAGCCCGGATAATGCGCACGGCCGATCACGGACCATCAATCCATCGTGATGAGTGATCGACTTCACAGATTTCACCAGCCCATACCGTAAATTCGCCCTCAACGCCGCGCAGTCGCCGCGGAGGGTCTGTCTGAATACGGCGGGGTGGCCGGGGGTGCGGACGATGACGCGAGCAACATTGTGATGTCGCCGGATGGTTTTCCGCGCGTTCGCATGTCGACCGCCGACCTGCCGGCGCGTGATCGCATCGCGCTCTGGCGCGAGCATTATGCGCACACGATCTTCCGCGCCGACATCGAGCCGGCCTGCGATGCCTCGTTCCGCGCTTTGGTGATTTCACGCGCGCTCCCCGATCTGCACCTGCGCTACGGCGCGCTGTCGGCCGTCCGCATCACGCGAAGCCGTAAATTCCTTGACGACGGGAACGACGATTTCACCCTCGTCGTCAACCGCGTCGGCCGCATCGCTGCGGCGGCGCGCGGCCGCGAGGTGGTGCTGGACAATGGCGACGCCGTGCTGGTGAACAGTGCCGAGATGATCGCGTTCGACCGCTCGACCCATGGCAGCTCTCTCTCGATGCGCATTCCGCGTGCCGCGCTCTCCGCGCGCGTTGCCGGCATCGACGACGTCGTGATGCGGCGCATTCCGCGCGCCACCGGCGCGCTGCGGCTGTTGACCGGCTATACGGCGCCGCTGCTGGACGAAGAGCCACTGGCGGCGCCCGAGCTGCAGCGCCTTGCCGTCGCGCACGTGCAGGATCTCGTCGCGCTCACGCTCGGCGCCACCCGCGAGGCCGCCGACGAGGCACGGCAAGGCGGCGTGCGCGCCGCGCATCTGAGCCGGGCCAAAGCCTATATCGAGGAGAACAGCAGCGATGCTTCGCTCTCGATTGGAACCGTCGCGCGGCGGCTCGGCGTGACGCCGCGCTATCTGCAGAAATTGTTCGAGAGCGACGGCGGAACCTTTTCGGCCTGTCTGCTCGGTCAGCGTCTTGGCTGCGCCTACCGGGCCCTCACCAGCCCGGAATGCGAGCCCCGCCAGATCAGCGCGCTCGCCTATGAGGTCGGCTTTGGCGACCTTTCGTATTTCAATCGCTGCTTTCGCCAGCGTTATGGCGCGACGCCGCGCGATGTCCGCGACGCTTTTAGGCTCAAATACGGCGCGCGGCCGGCGCAGCGCCGCTAAAGCATTTTTCGGTGGGATTGAATCAATGATCCCGCTCACCCCCGCGAAAGCGGGGGTCCAGGGGCGACATAACGGGACCGGCGAATTTGGCCCTGGATTCCCGCTTGCGCGGGAATGAGCGGAACATGCTTTGACGACCTTTTCCGGACAGCCGATCCGTTCGTTTCTCTCCAAGTCATCAGGCGCCCGGCTCCAAGTTTCGCGCCGCCATCGGGTCTAAACTCGCGCCGACGGGCTGCATCTTTCAACCCGGCAGCCCGCGCGAGACGATGCCATGATCCGTCAGCGCGAGGCCGAAACTTTTATAGACGCGAGGCTGGATGTTGACCATGCGCCGCGCGGCGGCGCCGCGACGCGCGGCCGCGCCGCGCCACAATGGTTGGCCGCGGCCGCTCGCATCTTGGCGGAGGGCGCTCGCGCCGGCTTTCGCCGGTTTCTCGCCGCGCTGCACGAAGCGCGGCGGCGGCAAGCCGCGATCGAACAGGCCAGATACCGCCACCTGATCTACGACCCCGAGACCGGACTCTTTTTCGGGCAGCACGGGCCCAGGCAAAAGCCGCCGCACTCCGAATAGCGCCGTCCAGGTGTTCTGTCAGGTCCGTCCCGGCAGGTGGACGATCCCGACAGGCTTCCTCATCACATCGAGGCTTCTTCATCGCGGCATTGTGCCGGCCGCGAAAAACCTGCGGTCTTGGCACCATGACTAATATTGCAACGTCGACACGATCCGCGCGGCGCGGTTTGTCGGGGCGCGGCGCGCGTTCAAGTCTCACATGCGAACCGGCGGGATGGCACTCATGGCCTACACACAAGACGAGCTGAGAGCGGAATTGCGCAAGCTCGGCAAGCGCGACCACGAGATGGCGCGGCTGCTGCATCCCGAGCGCGAGCCGCTGGAGCACCATCCGAACATTCGGATCGGTTACTTCGGCCTCGCGGACTGGCTGGACGACCAGCCCGAACCGGAGCAACGGCCGTTTCGTGCCGCATTGGCCAAATACGTGCTGGCGCAAAGCGTCTATCGCAGGCGCACGCTCGCCCAATTCAAAGCTCTTGCGGGGCACGGCGTCAGCAAGGCGGTTCTTGCCGAAGTCGACGCTGCGCGAGACCGCAAGCTCACCGTCATGCCCTACCGTCCCAAGAACGACAACGACGTGAACGCGGATTCCGAAGCCCAGCGCGACCGGCCAAGCACCTGGCTGGGCTTTCCGGTGCGCGATACCGACGGATCGGTCATCCGCGGCATCGGCCGGGGTACCGGCGAAGGCAGCAGCGTCACCATCGACTACTCGCCCGAAATGTGGGGCCGCGACGGCACCGCGCATTTCTCCGGACCGGCCTCGGATGCGGATGACGTTCTGTGTCATGAGCTCGTTCACGCCGGACGGCAGATGAACGGCAAGGAGCACTCGAAGGCGCTCAATGGGCACTACAATAACGAGGAGGAGTTCGTCTCCATCCTGGTGACCAATATCTATCTGTCCGAGAAAGAGCAGGTCAAGCTGCGCGGCAGCCACAGGTCGATCAAGACATGGGACGGGGACAAGATCGTGGCGAGACGCCACGACGTTTTGCTCCATCCGGAACGCTTTCTCCAGAATCCGCAGGGTCTGTCGCCTCCGCCCAAGGAGCTGTTGGAAAAGATCCGCAACCGGCAGCCCAAGCTGTGGCACGCGCTGGTCAAGCTCAGGAAGCCGGTCTTCAATCCGCCGCGCGATTGGGAGCCGCATCGCAAGGACGGCCAGATTGATCTTTGAGGCAATCTGTCGAATGGGCGGCGGCGGATAAAACCCGCGGTCCCCACACCCTGACTAACATCATAACGGCGGTGCGACGCGGACGGCGCGGATTTCCGGTTTCGGCGTGCCGTGCTTCCGCGCGCGTCCGCCGTTGTGGCATACCGCCTCGTTCAGCAAAGGGACCACAAGTGACCACCCGATCGGCGCGCGCGGGGTTCTGCATCATGCTGGCTGTCCTGCTGGCCGCCGGCGCGGCTGCGCTGGCCGCCGGCGCGGCCGGCGCCGAAGATCTTTCCGTGCTGAACCAGGACACGTTCCGCCTGCTCGATGCGAGCCGGCGTCCGGACGCCATCGCGACCGCGCTCGCCGCCATAAAGGATGCGGAAATCAGATTCGGTCCCGACCGCCCGGATGTCGGTGAAGCTCTGAGCAGCCTTGCCAACCTCTACCGGTTTGAGGGCAAATATGATGCAGCCGAGCCGCTCTACCGGCGCGCTTTGGCCATCAGCGAGAAAGTGTCGGGAGCCGAGCACGCCGACGTTGCGCCGCATCTCGACCGTCTCGCCACGCTTTTTCGCATTCAACGGCGCTACGCCGAGGCCGAGGCGCTGCTCAAACGCGCCCTCAAGATCCGCGAGACGGCGTTTGGCGCCGATGATCTCGAGCTGTACCCGAGCCTTGAGAATCTCGCTGTGCTGCATCAAGCCCAGGACCAATACGCCGAGGCCGAGCCCTATCTGCGGCGCGCGCTCGCCATCCACGAGCAGGCTTTGGGACGCGATCACCCGCAGGTCGCCGAAAGCCTGCACGAGCTCGCAAGGCTTTACCGGATGCAGGGGCGCGCGCGCGAGGCCGCGCAGAGCTATGACCGCGCCG
>JBBWZU010000271.1:0-3354 GCA_039649225.1 Hyphomicrobiales bacterium
GCCGCGCGATGATGTCGTTGGGCTTCGGTTCTGGGCGGTCGCCGTATCGGCGGCTGCCGTGTTAGCAGGTGCCACGCTCGCGGCGGCCGGTGCCGCGGCGGCTGGCGCCGCATTCTGGGCATGCGCCTCTCCGCACCAGGCAGCCGATCCCAACAGAATGGCGGCCAGACTCGTCAGCGAGCGCGCTCGCGTCAAATTCATCGTTTTCATAGTCGCTCCCCGCAGCTATGCGGCCCGTGCACCGCAGGCGAAGAGAACAGATTTTTTCGGACATTTGTTGGACTGATGTCGTTCTAAAATCAGGCCGGCGTCGTTCTAAAATAAGAGCTCGCGATTTTTACGATGTGAATAGTGCAGCGTCGCGCCCGAAATATCATAAGCGACAAGAGATTACCCCTTCCGGCCTCACGGATATTAATGCGCGTGCGATCACGCACTGTCATCCCACGTCACGACGAGTGATCGTGTATGTCTCGAGTCAATAAAACCTGACGAATGGGAAGGCTTGTCGCAGAGAGAATCGATCGGCGCGTTTAGCGCAAGATTGCTTTGTACACGCAATACCTGCGGCACGCACAGTGCGTCGCCGCCTAAAACCTAAAAGGGGGTAGCCAAGCCGCTCCCTCACGCTCCGGGCAAACTGGTTGCGTAAAACGTCAGCCACAGCGCCGGACAGAGGAATGCGCCGAACGGGAGCTGCATGGCACGATCGACATCATCACGGCGCAGGCGCGCGACAAGCACCGTCACCAGCGCGCCGCTTGCCGCAACGCTAAAGCACAGCGGCACGGCGTCGAGCGGCAGCCAGGCGCCGACCGCCGCCGCAAGCTTGACGTCGCCGAGCCCGATCCCCTCGCGCTTTCTGATACGCGCGTAAACCCAGCGCAGCAGCGCCAGCAAGCCGGCTACGCACGCGGCGCGCAGCACCGCATCGCCGGCTGCGAACCAGGGCTCAAACGAAGACTCGAACGAAGATCCAAACCCTTGTACCAGCGCCGCGGCGGCAGCGATGCCGCACATCGTAGCGCCGCCCGTCACGGCATCTGGCAACAGATAAGTCCGTGCATCGACGTCCGCGCCGGCGACCATCAGGACGCCGAGCACGATCGAGGCGAGCGCAGCCGACACCGGCAGCGTCAGCGCCGACACCACCGCGATCGCCAGGCTGCCGCCGATCAGGATTGCCACGTTCGGGCGAAGATCGCCGGTTGCAATCGTGTCGTCGCCAGGCATCGTCACCAAAGTGTCATCACCAAAGTGTCATCGCCTAATACAGGTCGCCGCCTATATCGGTCCGCCCTCCCGGCGCGCGCGCGCGGGTTTTAGCGCTGCGCATCGGTCCCGTTGATGACGGTGCGTCCGCCACGCATGGTTTGCAGCCGCTCGCGGAATTCTTCCGTGACGGCGCTGGCATCGAGGCTGTTCCGGATCAGTTTGGTCTTAATGAAGATGATGATCTCGGAACGGGATTTGGTATTCGACGTATTGCCGAACATGTCGCCGAGGATCTTGATCTCGCGCAGGCCCGGCACGCCGGAACGCGATTGCTGATTGCGCTCGCTGATCAGGCCCGCGAGCAGCACCGTCTGGCCGCTGGTCACCGATACGGTCGAATGAACGCGGCGTTGCGCGATGGTCGGCGTCAGCGTCTGCTGATCCGCGTTGACGACATTGGATATTTCCTGGTCGACCTCGAGCAGGATCGAGCCATTGGCATTGATGTGCGGCAGCACCTTCAGGATCACGCCGGTATTACGCATCTGGATCGTATTGACGATCGGGGCTGCGGAATTCGCCAGCACCGCGGCCGATGAGGTCGTAATCGGGATTTCATCGCCGACCTGGAGCAGCGCCGGCTGATTGTCGAGCGCGACGAGCGAGGGCGACGACAGCACCTTGACGTCGGTCAGCGTGGTGAGCGCGTTGAGGATCGCGCGCGGCTGCGATTCCGACCCGAGCAGCAAATTGAGGCCCGGCGCGACGCGCTGCAGCATCGTGGACGAAGCCGCCGATGACGCGGCACCGAGCAAGCCGATCGAGCCTTTGTCGGTTCCGAGGCGCGCGTCCTTGCTGTTGAGGAAGAACTGCACGCCGTATTGCAGATCGTTGGTCAGCGTGACTTCGGCGACTGTCGCGTCGATGGCCACCTGCAATCGCGGCTTATCGAGGTCGCGCAGCGAGCGCTCGACCACGCGATAATCTTCCTGATTGGAATAGACCACGATCGCGTTGTTGGCGGTGTCTGCCGTGATGCGGATACCCTGCGACGCGCCGCGCCCGCCCGTGTTGGCGGCCGATGCGGCGCCCGCCGAGCCGTCGACTTCGCCGCTTTTGCGATCGGAGAACTGCTCGAAGGCCGCCGCGATCGAGCCGTTGCGATTGTCGGTGCCGCCGCCGGCGGGCGCCGTCAAGTTGCCGCTGCTTGGGCTGCGGTCGAGCGAATCGAGCCGCGACTGGGCGGTTTCCAGTCCCGGCGCGACCTGCTTGACCGACGCGTCTGCTCCCGAACCCGAACGTTGATTGGCGAAGATGTCGTTCATGATCTTGGCGACCTGCGTGGCATTGCCGTTTTTCAAGCGAAACGTGCGCAGCGTCGTGCCGGTGGTGTCGGAGCGGTCGAGGCGGCGCACCCATTGCGTGGTCTGCGCCAGCAGGCTCGCATTCTTGGTCACCACCATGACGGCATTCATGCGCGAGACCGGCTGGAAGCGGATGACCCCCTGCCCCAGCCCGCCTTCCGCGGTCTCAAAAACCCGCTCGAGCTCGCTGATCATGGTTTCCGGCGAGGTCGATTTGAGCGGATAAACGCCGACCGATTGATTGCGCAGCCACTCGACGTCGAAGGTCGAGATCACATCGAGCGCGGCCTGGCGCTCGCCCGTCGTGCCCTGGATCAGCAGAAGATTACGTGAGGGAACGACGCGGATCGAACCTGGCCGCGAGAGAAAGCTTTCCGCCGTCTTCGCCACCGTGGCGGCGGACGTATAGCGCAGCGGCACCAGCGACACGCCAAATCCAGGCTCACCGGCGCCCGCGCTGATCGCCCCGCTGGCGCTGGCATCGGCGATCGGTACGATCTTGACGAGGTTTCCGGTTTTAACGATCGCGGCATTCGACATGCGCAAGGCACTTTCGAGCGCCGGCAGCACATCCTTGCGGGCAATCGGTCCGGCGGACGCTAGCGTCACGTTGCCCTGCACGCGCGGATCGACGACGAAATTGAGCTGCAGAATGTCCCCGAGCAATGTCTTGGCCACCGTCTGCATATCGGCGCCGTCGAAATTGATCTCGACGCCGTCGCCTTTCAGCGACGCGGCGGGTTGCAACGAGGCGCTGCGGATATTCGGATCCTGC
>JBBWZU010000294.1:0-2538 GCA_039649225.1 Hyphomicrobiales bacterium
TACGCGCTCACCGGCACCCGCATGGCATCCCACGCGGTGGCCCGGATCGACGACCAGGCCGGGCGATCGAATTCTTCTCGCAGATCGTCGAGGATCGTGTAGGTCGGAAGCTGCGAGCAGCCGATGAACAGCGCGTCGCAATCGCGGCCCATCGTGGCACGCGCAAGCTCGCGCACTTCTTCGGCGGTGATGCGCCCGAGCGCCGCCACGTCGGGCGCGCGAAACGTTTCGAGACGCATGACCTCGATGCCGCCATCTCGGAGAAATGCGGTCAGCTGCGCATTCACTGAATCCTGGTACGGCGTCACGACGGCGACGCGCTTTGCGTGATCGTGCTGCAGCGCGCTGACCATCGCGCGCGCGGTCGTGACGACCGGCAGCCCGGTTGCGTCAGTCAGCATCGCGGTAAGTTCAGCGTCGCCGAAAGGCCCTAAGATGAAGCCGGCCGCCGTACAGCCATAGGCGATGAGATCGATCCCTTGGCCGAAGTGCTGGCGCGCGAGTGCAATGGCGCTATCGCGATAGGTCGGTATCATCTCGGCGGTCAGCAGGCCCGGCCCGCGCGGGATCTTGACCGTCGTCACCGTCGAGCCGGCCGGCAGCCATGCCAGCAGCTCGCCTTCCATGGTCGTGTTGTTGCTCGGAACCATCAGGCCGACGCGGAGCGGCCCGGAGATATCTGTCATCGCGGCTCTCGCTGTCATTCTGCTGCCCACCCCATCTGCGCCGCCTTCAGTACCGGTCGCGTGACCGCATGCGCGGCCTTGCGCAGACCTTGCGGCAAGGGGCGCCAGTGCAGCGCGCGCAATTCACCGAACACATGGCGCAAGCGCGTCCAGGTCTCGCCGCCATCCTCGCTACGAAACAGTTCGCCGAGATTGGTGCAGACAAAAATCAGCATCGGATCCGCCGCGTTGGTCGCGATGCACCAGACCGTGCTGTCGAGCGGGCCGGGAAGCTTGGCATCCTCGAAGGTCAGGCCGTAGTCGCGCGAGCGCAGCAAGAATCCGTCATTCCCCGGCGGGCCATTGCCGCTGGTCACGAAGATGATGCCGGAACCGTCGGCCCGTGGCACGACCGCGCGCGTATAGGGCCATGGCGCCGGCAGCTCCAGGTGAGTCCAGGTTTCGCCGTCGTCCTCGCTGCGATGCAGGCCGCGATTGGTTGTGGCGAACACGGCTTTGCCGCCGTTCTTCAATTTCAGAACCGCGAGCCCATGCACGTCGCCGGAGACAAGCCCGTTCTCCTTGCGCTCCCACGTCGTGCCGCGGTCCTTGCTGCGATAGACGCTGCCGATTTCGACCGACGCCCAGACGGTGCCGTCATCGACCGGATCGAACAGAATTTGGGTCACCCGCGTCGGGCCGACATTGACGTCGGAGAACTGGCTGATGCCGGGCGCGGCAAGTTGCGACCAGGTCGCTCCGGCATCGATCGAGCGCCAGAATCCGGCCGGCCGTGTGCCGGCAATCAAAGTGTTGGGGTCGGCCGGATCGATCGCGATGGCCCAGACGTCCTGCATCGGTGAGGGCAGGTGCGCCCATCGCGCCGTCGGCTCATCCCAGCGGAACGCCCCCATATCGGTACCGGCAAACAAGCGCTCGGGCGCCTTGGGGTCGCTCGCGAGCGCCCACACGCGCGCCTCCAGATACATTCCGGAATGGCTGTTCGGGTGCACCCACGTCTCGCCGCTATCGTCGCTGAACCAGGCGGAGTGTCCTGCCGTACCGGCATAGACATGAATTTCAGAAGACCGGGATGTCATGAGCGGCGTTCGATGGTGCTGATACGAGGCGTTTCGGTGCAGCTGGTGCCGCTGGGACAGTCTTGACCACAACCTAAATGTAATCCCACAGTATAGGAAATTACAACAGCGCCGCGCGGCGACTGCAGCTGGGTGTAAGCGCCAATGGCTTTATCAACGACGCGCCGTCGCTTCATCCTTAGCGCCATCTCTGCGCCTCTTGGCGCCATCGCGGCCCCGCTGGTCGCGCGCTCGGTAGCGGCGCAGACTTTTCCCAGCCGGCCTGTTCGCATCGTCATCGGATTCCCGCCGGGTGGCGGCATCGACATTCTGGCGCGGCTCATTGCGCCAAAAATGTCCGAGCGGCTCGGCCAGCCGGTGATCGTCGACAACCGTCCGGGGGCAAACGGTCAGATTGCGACCCAGGCCGTCGCCCAGTCGGATCCCGACGGCCATACGATCCTGTTTGGAACGACGGGAAATCTGGCGATCAACCAGGCGCTCTACCCCGGCCGGCCGGGAACCAACATCGAGCGCGATTTCACACCCCTTTCGCAGGTCGCCTCGCTCGGCTTCGTGCTGGTTGTCGGTCCTTCCATGCCGGCAAAGTCATTGCAGGAATTGATCGACGTTGCGAAGTCGCGCGCCGGCCAAGTGTTTTTCGGATCGAGCGGCAGCGGCGGGCTGCCGCATCTCTGCGGCGAGCTGTTGAACCTGCAGGCTTCGATCCAGACCGTGCACGTGCCGTACCGCGGCAGCGCTCCCGCATTCACCGATCTCATCGGCGGGCAGGT
>JBBWZU010000307.1:0-4289 GCA_039649225.1 Hyphomicrobiales bacterium
CGCGCATGGTCTTCGTCCCTCGCATGGGCGGCTATGAGCCTGCCCTTTGTCTCTTGGAAAAAATGCTGGTCGCCTGGGTGGTAACCGGTGCCCGGTCAGGCGCCGGGTTGCTTCTAGGACCCTTGGGGAGCGGCGTAAAGCCCGGCCGCCGCATCACCAAAGGCCAGTTTTTACATCCCTTCTGCGCCGCGGCGGATGGCCACGACGCCGGTCCGCGACACCTCGACAAGGCCGAGCGGCAGCATGAGATCGACGAACTGGTCGATCTTGTCGCTGCGCCCGGTGATCTCGAAGATGAAGCTCTCGATCGAGGCATCGATCACGCGCGCCCGGAACGCGTCGGCGAGCCGCAGCGCCTCGACACGGTGATCGCCCTCGCCTTTCACCTTGACCATCGCAAGCTCGCGCTCGATCGACGGCCCCTCGACGGTGAGGTCGTGCACGCGCCGCACCTGCACCAGCCGCTCGAGCTGATGCTTGATCTGCTCGATCACCATCGGCGTGCCGCTGGTCACGATGGTGATGCGCGAGAGGTGCTTCTCGTGCTCGGTCTCCGAGACCGTGAGACTGTCGATGTTGTAGCCGCGGCCGGAGAACAACCCGACGACGCGCGCCAGAATGCCCGGCTCGTTCTCGACCAGCACCGCCAAAGTGTGCCGCTCGACCTTTTCCTTGATAGTTTGAGCCGGATAGTGGCTCGCGCTTCCACTGTTTGCCATCACACCAGCACCTTGCCTTTTTCGTCGATCGCCTTGGCGATGTCGCCCACGACGTCGGCGAGCAGCATCTCGTTATGCGCCTTGCCGGACGGGATCATCGGGAAGCAGTTCTCGGCCTGATCCACCAGGCAGTCGAAGATCACCGGTCTGTCGACGTTGATCATCTCCTTGATGGCGTGGTCGAGATCGCCCGGCTTGTCGCAGCGGATGCCAATGCCGTGATACGCATCGGCGAGCTTGACGAAGTCCGGCAGCGCCTCCGAATAGCTGTGCGAGTAGCGTCCGCCGTGCAGCAGCTCCTGCCACTGGCGCACCATGCCCATGTACTGATTGTTCAGGATGAAGATCTTGATCGGCAGATTGTACTGCGCCGCCGTCGACATCTCCTGCATGGTCATCTGCACCGAGGCTTCGCCCGCGATATCGATCACCAGCGATTTCGGATGCGCAAGCTGCACGCCGATCGAGGCCGGCAGGCCATAACCCATCGTGCCGAGCCCGCCGCTTGTCATCCAGCGGTTCGGTTCCTGGAATTTGAAGAACTGCGCCGCCCACATCTGATGCTGGCCGACCTCGGTCGTGATGTAGACGTCGCGGTCCTTGGTTGCCGCGTAGAGCCGCTCGATCGCGTATTGCGGCTTGATCGTCTCGTTCGAGGGCCGGTAGGCGAGGCAATTGCGCGAGCGCCACTTGTCGATCTGCTTCCACCAGCTCGCCAGCGCCGCCTTGTCGACCTGCTTGGCGCCCTCCTTCCAGAGGCGGATCATGTCTTCGAGCACATTCGCGCAATCGCCGACGATCGGAAGATCGACCTTGACGTTCTTGTTGATCGAGGACGCGTCGATATCGACATGGATCTTGCGCGAATGCGGCGCGAAGGCATCGATCCGCCCGGTGATGCGGTCGTCGAAGCGCGCGCCGATGCACAGCATCACGTCGCAGTCATGCATCGTCCAGTTCGACTCGTAGGTGCCGTGCATCCCGAGCATGCCGAGCCACTGCGGATTCGCGGCCGGAAACGCACCGAGCCCCATCAGCGTCGAGGTCACGGGAAATCCCGTGATGCGCGCAAACTCGCGCAGCAGGTGGCTGGCCTGCGGCCCCGAGTTGATGATGCCACCGCCCGAATAGATGACCGGCTTCTTGGCGCCCGCCAGCATCTCGACCGCGGCCTTGATGCGCTCGATGTCGCCTTTGACCTTGGGCTTGTAGCTTTTCATGTCGATGGTCTGCGGTCCCCGATAGACGCCGGTCGCGAACTGCACGTCCTTCGGGATGTCGACCACAACCGGGCCCGGACGCCCGCTCGAGGCGATGTGGAAGGCCTCGTGCAGCACGCGCGCCAGATCGTTCACATCGCGCACCAGATAGTTGTGTTTGGTGCAGGGACGCGTGATGCCGACCGTGTCGCATTCCTGGAACGCGTCATTGCCGATCAGGTGGGTCGGCACCTGGCCCGTGATGCAGACCAGCGGAATGGAATCCATCAGCGCGTCGGTCAGGCCCGTCACCGCATTGGTCGCGCCCGGCCCGGAGGTCACCAGCACGCAACCCACTTTGCCGGTGGAGCGCGCATAGCCTTCGGCCGCGTGCGTCGCGCCCTGCTCGTGCCGCACCAGGATGTGGTGCAGCTTCTCCTGCTGGAAGATCGCGTCGTAGATCGGGAGTACCGCGCCGCCCGGATAGCCGAAAATGTGCTCGACCCCATTATCGAGCATCGCTTGCACCACCATCTCGGCGCCGGTCATCTGTTTGCTCATGGTCTGCTCCAGTCGGGTCTTGATCCGGTCTTGGTCGGGTGTCAGTCGGTCTCGGTCCGGTACTTAGGTTCGGCTTCGGGCAATAAAAAAGGGCCTCAAAGGGCCCCTGCTCGCACCGCCTCGTTCGCGGGTGGCTGTCAGCCACCCTCGGCGGTGCGGGCGATTACTACGATAAGAATGTTGCGCACTGGCGGCCTGCTTGATTGGAAAGTTGCGGGCTTATAGTCCCGAGGCGGCGGCCGGTCAAGCAAAACTCGTCGGCCGTCACGATCAGGCGGCCCCGATGCGCTATGCTGGCGGCCATGGACGCCCTGACCACCAGCGTAACGCCTGGAACCGCCCTGCGCCTCGCGGCCCGCATCCTGCTGCTCGGCGAGCGCCTGGACACCGCCGGCCTGGAGCGCAGCGATGTGATTTCGACCGCTCCGCTTGCTTTCAGGGTCGGCGATGCCGGTTACGCGGTCCTGTTCCGCTACGGCGCGGCCGTCTTGATCGGCCTGACGCCGGTTGCCGAGGACGAGGTCGTGCGCGGCCTGCGCCCGCGCATCAGCGGGCCTTTCCCGGGGATCGACACCGAGACGGCAACAATCGAGGTCGCCTCCGACCGCGACGACCAGATCACCCCCGGCGGGCCGATCACGGTGCGCGACCTCGACGCCCCGCGGCTGCTGGTGATTGCCGACGCGCTTGCCAAGAACATCGCGCTCTCGCGCGACGAGCGCGAGGTGAGCAAGGTCTTCGAGACCATCGAGCCGCTCGCGGCGGAGCTCGCCAGGACCGGGCGTTCACCATCCGATCGCCGCGGCATGCTGCGCACGATCGGTCAGGCGCTGCTGGTGCATCACCGCATGTCCGGGCGCGTCGAGGTGGAAGAGAAGCCCGACGTCCTGTGGGACAATCCCCAGGTCGAGCGGCTCTATGCGCGTCTGACCGACGAATACGAGCTGAAGGAGCGCGCCGGCACGGTGACCCGCAAGCTGCGCGTGATCAGCGACACCACGCAGGCGCTGACCGATCTGATCGACACGCAACGCAGCACGCGGCTCGAGCAGACGATCGTTCTGCTCATCCTGGTCGAGATCGCTATCGCGCTGTTCGACATATTCTGGCGTGTGAGATAAGGGGCAGGTCTGCGTTCGGGCGGTTGCTCGGGCGCGACCGTTCAGGCATCGCTTCAACATCCAAGGGAACCTGGAGCCACAATGCCCGCCCTCTCCTCCTCGATCAAAGCCCTGTTTTTCGACGTGTTCGGCACCGTGGTCGACTGGCGCACCTCGATCGCGCGCGAGAGCGAATTGATCCTTAAACCCATCGGCTACACGCTCGATTGGCTCGCCTTCGCGGATGCCTGGCGCGACCAGTACCAGCCGGCGATGGAGGAGGTGCGCACCGGCGTCATCCCGTTCTCCAAGCTCGACGTGCTGCACCGGCGCAACCTCGAGCGCATCCTGCCGCGCTTCGGTGTCTCGGGTCTCGACGAGGCAACGCTACAGCACTTCAACAAGGCCTGGCACCGGCTCGATGGCTGGCCGGATGCGGCGCCCGGCCTGCAGCGCCTGCACAAGAAATTCCTGATCGCGCCGGTGTCGAATGGCAACATCTCGCTGATGGCCAATGTGGCGCGGCGCAATGATTTCCCGTGGGACGCGATCCTCGGCTCCGAGATCGCCGGCGACTATAAGCCCAAGCCCCGCGTCTACCTGCGCGCCGCCGAAGCCTTCGACTGCGCGCCGCACGCGTGCATGATGGTGGCGGCGCATTCCAACGATCTTGCCGCCGCCGCCGCGACCGGCCTCAAGACCGGCCACAT
>JBBWZU010000309.1:0-7497 GCA_039649225.1 Hyphomicrobiales bacterium
TCAACGTAAGAGTCACGACCAGCGCCAGCGCGACCGCCATCACGGCAAGTTGCCCGACGGTGACATGCAGGCTGACGCCGGCGATCTCGGTGCGCAGCAGCGCCGAGCCGACGCTCTCCGGATAGGAGATCGGCTGGCCGCCCTGCACCGAGAGCCGCAGCGCCTCCTGCACGATGGTGGCGAACGACACCGTGGTGACTAGCGCGATCAGGTGGTTCTGCTCGCGCACGGGACGCAGCGCCACGAACTCGACCAGCAGTCCCAGCAGCGCCGACCCGATCGTGCCAACGAGGAGCGCGACCGCCACGCTGCCGGACCAGTTGAGCGCGAACAGTCCGAGATATGCCCCCGCCACCAGCACCGCGCCATGCGCCAGATAGACGATGCGCAGCACGCCGAAGATCAGCGTGAAGCCGACCGCCACCAGCGCGTAGCTGCTGCCGATGACCAGGCCATTGACGACCTGCTGCAGAAACACCGTCATGAGGCTCGCTCGGCGCCGTGCATGATCAGTTCGTCGCGCTCACCCGCTCGGGCTTGCCGCCGCGGAACACCAGCACCGTGACCGGCTTCTCCGCATAGCCGCCCGCCACGATCGACATCGGCCCGGAAATGCTGTGCCAGTCCTTGAGGGCGGCAAGCTTTTTGGCGAAGGCCTCGCGCTCGTCGCCGAGCGCGTTTGGCGCACCGGTCGCCTTGGTCTCCTCGACCAGATATTTCACCAGGAACAGCAGATCATAAGTCTGCGTCGCAAGCTGGGTCGGCGCGCGGCCGCTGTTGCGGCTCTTGAAGGTCTCAATGAAGCCCTGCACGCGCGGATCGCCGGACGAAGTCGGGTCGAACTCGGTATAGCGGTAGACACCCTCGAGCGCCTCGGGGCCGGCCGCGGTGACCAGCGGCGTGAAGGCCGACTGGGTGATCAGGATCGCGGCCTTCGACTGCGTCCGCTTCATTTCCTTCAGCACGCCGACCGCGCCTTTGTCGGTGGTCGACAGCACGACGAAATCCGGATTGAGGCCGGCAATGCGGGTCACGACCGGGCCGAAGTCGAGGTCGCTGCCACTGACGGTGAGCACCTGAGTGTCGACGCCCTTGGCCTTCAGGCTCTTCTCGGCGAGCGGGCCCTGATCGTTGGCGGCCGCATCGCCACGATCGATCACCACGACGGCGCGCTTGGGTTTGAGCTTGTCGGCCAGGAGCTCGACCGCCTGCGGCGTGATCACGGAGGCCGGGCTCGCATAGGTGAAGGTCCACGGCCGGTTGCGATCAGTGAGGCCTGAGGCCGCCGCCGAGGACGAGATCGCCGGGCACTTCATCCCGTTGGCAACCGGGAACGCGACTTGCGCCTCGTTCGACATGCTGGGGCCGAGCACCGCGAAGGATTCCCCGCAGGCCTTGCGCACCAGGCTGACGATCTGTCCGTTGTTGCTCTGGGTATCGATGACGTCGAGATTGAGCTTGCGGCCTCCAATGCCGCCTTTGGCGTTGATCTCGTCGCGCGCGATCTCGAAGCCGAGGCGGAACTCGACCGCGTAATTGGCGTAAGGCCCGGTGATCGGCAGCAGTGTCGAGAGCTGCAGCTCGGCTTGCGCGTGTGCGCGTCCTGCCGAGAGCGCGACGGCCAGAAGCAATCCGGCCGCCACGGCGCGGTTGGCTTGACCCATGATCTCCTCCCTGTTCTGTTTTTCGTTCAGTCCGGCAGTCGGTTGTCAGTTTGGCAGATTGCGTCAGTTCAGCAGATTGTCGCGGAACGTCTCGCCCGCGTAGGCGGTGCGGAAGACGCCGCGCCGCTGCAGGATCGGCACCACCTCGTCGACGAATTCCTCCACGCTCGACGGCGTGATCGTCGGCGTGACGTTGAAGCCGTGGCAGCCGGTCTCGCGCCATATCGCCACGAGCTGATCGGCGACCTGCTCCGGCGTGCCGACCAGTTGCGGCATGCCGACCGCCAATCCCCAGCGGATCGCCGCTTCGCGCAGCGTGAAGCGCTTGTTGTCGAAGGACGCCGACATCGCCTTCATCAAACCTTGCGAGGCCTGCGTCTGCTGCTCCTCGAGCGGCAGATCGAGCTCCATCTGGCTGAAATCGACGCCGAGCGAGCCGGACAGCCGCGCGAGCGAAGCTTCAAGCGGAATCCGCGCGATCAGCTGTTCCAGCCGGCGTTTCGCCTCGGCCTCGGTGCCGCCGATGATCGGCTGCACGCCGAACGTCACCTTCGGCAGCGCGGCCTGCGCCTCGCGCGCCGCGCCCTGCAGCTGCTGCATGAATGTCTTCATGCCGCTCATGTGCGGCTGGATGGCGAAGACCACGTCGGCATTCTTGAGCGCAAAGCGCTGGCCGCGCCCCGACGAGCCGGCCTGAAACAGAACCGGATGGCCCTGGCGCGACGGCAGCGCGGGCGGCACCGTGTGACAGCGGAAATACGCGCCTTGATGCCGGATGATGTCGACCTTGGCGGGATCGGCGAAGATGCCCGATTGCTTGTCCGCCCGGACGGCGCCGTCATGGATGCCGCCCCACAGCGCGCGGCAGACATCCATGTATTCGTCGGCGCGATCATAGCGCGCGTCGTGATCCAGTTGATCGAGACCGAGCGCGCGGTGCTCGCCGCGCAAATGACCCGTCACGATATTCCATCCGATCCGCCCACCACTGAGATAGTCGAGCGTCGAAAGCGAGCGCACCGTCTGATACGGATGGTTCGCCGAAATCGAGAGCGTCACCGCAAGCCCGAGCCGTTCGGTCGCGGCGGCGAGCGCGCTCAACAGCACGACCGGATCGTGTGGCGGCCAGCAGACGCCGTAGCGCACCGCCTCGTCGGAGCGTTCCTTGTAGCGATCGAATACGCCCGGCGTGTCGGCAAAGAAGATCCCATCGAACAGGCCGCGCTCGTAGCTCTTGGCGAGCTGTTGCCAGCGCTGCAGGCTGCCGAACATGTCGAGCCGCTGATCCGCCGGATCGGACCAGCTCAGAATGGTGTGATTGATGGGAGAATTGATCAGGAAGCTGATCAGATGCATGGTGCTTCCCACAGCTCACTCCCTTTTCGCAACACAGCGCGGCGCAACGCCGGGCATCCGCGCGTCAATTTCGCTTGCGTTCTTCTATCGGAACGATATTCTTAAATCAGAATAGACAGCCGAACGCGCGACCTGTCAAGGCTGCAGCTTGGATGCCGTGCGCAACACGCCGGCAGACACGTTTCAAAGACGGAGGAACCCGAATGTACGCAGCCCCTCCCGCTGTTGAGGCGCAGGTCTTCACGACGATTCCCGAAAGCTTCTTCAAGAGCGGCCAGCGCTCCGAATGGGCCGAGGTGCAGTTTCACGGCGCGCCGACACCGACGTTCCTCGAGGGACCGTCGTTCGATCGCAACGGCGATCTCTGGGTGGTCGATATTCCGTGGGGCCGGCTGTTTCGAATTTCACCGGACGGCCAAGTGAACCTCGGCGCCGAATACGACGGCGAGCCGAACGGCTTGAAGTTTCATAAGGACGGACGCGCCTTCATCACGGATCATAAGCACGGCATCATGGTGTTCGATCCCAAAACCGGCCGCGTCGAACCTTTTCTCGAGCGCTCGTTGCTGCAGCGCTTCAAGGGCGTCAACGACCTGGTGTTCGCCAGCAACGGCGACATGTATTTCACCGATCAGGGCCAGACAGGCTTGCACGATCCGAGCGGACGGCTCTACCGGTTGCGCCCGAACGGCCAGCTCGACTGCGTGCTCGACGGCATTCCAAGTCCCAATGGCCTGGTGCTGAACAAGGCCGAGACCGTGGTCTTCCTCGCGGTCACGCGCGCGAATGCGATCTGGCGCGTGCCGCTGATGCGCGACGGCACGTCGAGCAAGGTCGGGACCTTCATTCAGCTTTCGGGCGGCGGCGGCCCGGATGGGCTCGCGATCGACGAGGACGATAACATCGCGATCTGTCATGTCGGCCTTGGAACCACGTGGCTGTTCAGCGCGCTCGGCGAGCCGATGCTGCGCATCAAATCCCCGAAGGGACTGCTGACCACCAACTGCGCCTATGGCGGGGCGGATCGCCGCACGCTCTTCATCACCGAGTCGAAGAGCGGGACGGTGCTGTCGGCCGCGATGCCGGTGGCGGGGCGGCCGATGTATTCCCACGCGGCGTGAGGCGAGCGCGCCCCGTGTCCAGCGGCGTCATTCCACAAGGTCGAAGGCATGCAGCACTTCCATCCCGACGCCGCGATCGAAAGCGGTGATCCGAGCGCCGATCCGGCGGCCTTCCGGCGCTGCCTCGGCCAGTTCGGCACCGGCGTCGCGGTGATCACGGCGGCGAGCGGCGCTGACCTCGTCGGCATGACGGCCAATTCGTTCTCGTCGGTCTCGCTCGCCCCTCCCCTCATTTTGTGGTCGACCAAGCGGACCAGCCAGAGCTTTGCGGCGTTCCAGGCGGCGACGCATTTCGCCGTCAACGTCCTGTCGAATGATCAGATCGCGCTGTCGAAACACTTCGGACGCTCGGGCGGCGACAAGTTCAGCGACGTAGCCTGGCGGCCTGGGATCGGTGGCGCCCCGCTGCTCGAGGGAACGCTGTGCAGCTTCGAGTGCCGCAAGAGCGCCGAATATCCGGGCGGCGATCATCTCATCGTGCTCGGAGAGGTGCAGCGCTTTGCTCGCTATGAGCGCGGGGCACTTCTTTTCGCGCAGGGACGTTACTGCATGGCGGCGGACTTCCCCGACCTCACCGACCGGCCGACGGCGACTGGACAGCCGCATGCAGCGGGTCCGATGAACGAGTTCATGACCGCCTTGATGTATCGCGCCCACGGCGTGCTCTCGGCCGCGCTCGACGAAGGCCGCCAGGCCGAAGGCCTGACCGTGCTGCAAAGCCGCCTGATGGCGGCGATCGAAACATTGCCCGGGAGCACGCTCGAAAGTCTGCTGCCTGAATTGTTTCTCGGGTTGAATGCCGCCGAGAATACGGTCGATGAGCTCGTCCGCATGGGGATCGTCCATGTCGCGCCGGACGGCGCGCTGACGCTGACGCAGGCCGGCAAGGATCGAAACCATGCGCTGCTGGCGCGCGCGCGTTCGATCGAGGCGCGAGAGCTCGCCGACATTCCGCAAAGCGAGATCGCGAGCTGCCGGCGCGTGTTGAGCCGGCTGGTCGAACGGACGCAGACCGTGTAGCCCAAGAATGCTGTACGCAGGGAGAGGGAAAGAATGAACAAACGCATTGCTATCGTCGGGGCCGGTGCGGTCGGCTGCTATCTCGGTGGCCATCTGGCGCGCACTGGCAATGACGTCACGCTGATCGACTCCTGGCCCGAACATATCGAGACGATCCGGGCGCGCGGACTACATTTGTCGGGCATGACCGACGAGGAGACCCACACGGTCCAGGTCCCGACCATGCACATCACCGAGGTGCAGCGGCTCTCGAAAGAACGGCCGATCGACATCGCGATCGTCTCAGCCAAGTCCTACGACACCGAATGGTGCACGGTTCTGATCCGGCCGTATTTGTCGGCGCAGGGCTTTGTCGTCTCGGCGCAGAACTCGATCAACGAGGAGACCATCGCGCGCGTGGTCGGCTGGGGCCGCACCGTCGGCTGCATCGTCGCCAATAATTTCGCGGTCGACCTCTATGAGCCGGGCTGCGTGCGCCGCACGATGCCGCGCGATTTCAACACCAAGTCCATTTTCGTCGGCGAAACGCATGGGCGCGTCACGCCGCGCGTCGAGGAGCTCTCCAGTCAGTTCGCGCGTTTCGACGGCGCCACGACCACGACCAACTTGTGGGGCGTGCGCTGGTCGAAGCTGTGCGTCAACGGCATGCGCAACGGCGTCAGCGCGGCGACCGGCATGGGTGGCAACGCGCGCGATGCGCATCCGATCATCCGCCAGGTCGTCATCCGTCTCGGCGGCGAAGCCATCAAGGTCGGCCAGGCGCTCGGCTACGATCTTGAATACGTCACGGGCATCGCGCCGGACCGGCTGCTCGCGGCATCGGAAGGCGATGCCAAAGCGCTGGCCGAGGTCGGACAGCATATGGACAAACAAACCGGCGCGCAGGCGCGCAGCAATTTGCAGCGCCCCTCGATGGCGCAGGACATGCAGAAAGGACGCCGCACCGAGATCGGCGAAATCAACGGCTTCATCGTGCAGAAAGCCAAGGAGGCCGGCTGCACCGCTCCGACGCACGAGCGGATGGTGGAGATCGTGCGCCGGGTCGAGCGCGGCGAGGCTTCTCCGCGCCCGGAGCTGCTGTTCGATATCTGAGGCTTGAGCGAGCGTGCCGACAACCCAACCCAGAGTTCGCATACAGGCGCCGATCGTATATGCGTATGAGGCTGTTGCCGACTTGCGCCACTCCCTTGCGTCACTTCTTGAAGCACGAAACTAAGCCGTGCTAGAAGCTCACTAACGTCTCAATCTCGGGTGGCTACACGGCTCCAACACGAGCCGGTCGAAGGGGGCATTCTTCTACGTATCTGTACGTCTTGGCAGAAGGGTCCGTGTAATGGAGCGAGCACAAACACCGGTGCCGGCCACTCGCAAGAGTGCCGCTCCGGTGGATATCTATGTTGGCGGACGTGCACGCATGCGCCGCAAAATGCTGGGTATGAGCCAGCAGAACCTCGCCGCCGCGCTAGGGATCACCTTTCAGCAGATTCAGAAATACGAGAAAGGCGCAAACCGAATCGGTGCCAGCAGGCTGCAGAAGTTGAGCGAGGTCTTGAAGGTACCGATCTCGTATTTTTTTGATGGATGGCCTGGCGACGCGCCCAGCGCACCGATCGAAGGCGAGCATTCCGAACTGTCCGATATCACCAACTTCATGGCGAGCAGCGACGGGATTACGCTGATCCAGGCCTTTGTCAGGATCAAGAGCCTATCGCTGCGCCGCCAGTTGACGCAATTGGCCATCGGCATCGCCGATCAGGCCGACTGAGCTCCAGGGGCCGCGCGGTCCCCGCTTGCCTTGATGAGCGTCAGATGGCGCGCGTTTCGGCGTCCGGTCAACGGAGCGCCGCTTGCGGGCGGCTCTGCCGAGGGCCGTTTCATGGTCCGGCGGCGCTGATGCGCAGCCAGGCCGGCAACGTTTGTCGGCGCCGTCTGCTCCGCGTCGTCGTCCGAGAAGTAGTGGACTTGTCTCGCCTCGAGAACAACCATGTTTGCCAGAAAGGCGATGAACCCCAGATCCAATTCAGCGGCCAAGGATTGCGCCTTCTCGCACAGCTCGACCAACTCGCCGATACGCTCACACTCTGCCATAAAACCCTCCCTGGGGACGCCGGTTACGATCCGGTTCCTATCCCACACGCAGCGTTATCTCGGCGTGACAGACGGGACTGACGCTTGAAGGTCTTTGACGATGTCGCGCGGGTTCTCGGCGGCGTCCCGGTGGATACCGACACGGCTTTTGAGGTCTCGGCGCTCTTGTCCCGGCTGGAATTCGAGCCGCCGCCGGGACCCGACAGTCACCTCGCCGCCCTTTTCGCCGCGGCTGGGCGAATGGCGCG
>JBBWZU010000596.1:0-6079 GCA_039649225.1 Hyphomicrobiales bacterium
AAGTTGCCGCAGGGGCTGCTCGACGGCATCGCGGCGCGTTACGCTGCGCACCCGCGTCCCTGGGCCGTGCTGGGGCTCGGCGGCTCGCATCCGGCCAAGGACTGGCCGGACGAGCATTGGATGGCATGCCTCGACACGCTGCGCCGCCGCACGCGCGGCACCGTGTTCCTGATCGGCGGCCCCGGCAATGTGGCGCGCGCCGACACGCTGATCGCGCGCACCGCCGGCGCGGTGGCGGTGAATGCCTGCGATCTGTCGATCGGCGAAGCGGCCGCGCTGTTGCGCCTCGCCGATCTGTTCGTCGGTCCGGACTCGGGGCCGATGAATCTCAGCGTCGCGGGCGGCACGCCGGCCTTCGTGCTGTTCGGCTCGACGCCGGTGCTGGATTACTCGCGCTTCATCCACGCAATCGAGCCGGACGACGGCTTCGGCCGCTCCAATAACGGCATGAGCCGCATCAGCCCCGCCGCCGTGATGCGGCGGGTCGAGCCGTACCTGGATGTGGTGAAGGGGTAGCGCGCGCCGCTTTTGAATAACCACTCCGTCATGCCCGGCCTTGTGCCGGGCATCCACGTCTTGCTTCCTCCATGTATCGGAACAAGCAAGACGTGGATGGCCGGGCATCAGGGCGTTCACGCCCGTCTTCGACGGGCTATGCCCGGCCATGACGGAGCTAATTGAACATCCTACCCGATCGTCGCTTTGACGATCTTGTCGGGATCCTCGACCGGCTCGCCGCGCTTGATCTTGTCGACGTTCTCCATGCCTTCGATCACCTTGCCCCAGACCGTATATTGCTTGTCGAGGAAGCGGGCGTCGTCGAAGCAGATGAAGAACTGGCTGTTGGCGCTGTTCGGGCTCTGCGCCCGCGCCATCGACAGCGTGCCGCGCACATGCGGCTCGGCGTTGAACTCGGCCGGCAGGTTCGGATAGTCCGATCCGCCGGTGCCGGTGCCATGCGGACAGCCGGTCTGCGCCATGAAGCCGTCGATGACACGGTGGAACACGATCCCGTCGTAAAAGCCCTCGCCGACGAGCTGCTTGATGCGCTCGACGTGCTTGGGCGCAAGGTCAGGCCGCAGCTCGATCACGACGTTGCCTTGGGTGGTCTCGAGCGTCAGTCTATTTTCGTTATCAGCCATGAAACCTCTGCCTGCTTCCTGTTGCGTGCATCGATGAAATTGACCCGGAACGTCTGTCCCGCGACCGCGCCGCCCATCTGGTCGGTGAACGGCATTTGCGAACAACGCTCGACCGCTTCGGCGACCGCCTGATAATAGCGCTCGCGTTCTTCCGGCGTGATTTCGCGCGCGAACTGGATCGCGCGTGGTTTTCCAAACAGTTCGCCCGAACGCTTGAAGCTCACCTGAAACGTCAGGTCAATCGGCTGGCGCGACGTATCGACCGGCGGCGGACTCCAGCAACGGGCGAACGCCTGCATGAGTTCCTGCAGATTGTTGATCGGTGCCGTCGGGCGGATCGGATTAGTATTCTGGCCGCGGATTTGGATCGACAGGATCGTGCCCTGCGCTACCGCGGTACCAGGAAGCACGATCGCCGCGGCGCCAAGCACCGCTGCCGCAATGATCCCTGGTCTCCGGCGCGTCACGGCTCGATGGTGGCCTTCTTGATGAAGTCGAGCTTCGGGAAGTCCTTGGTCAAATACGCGTTGCCTTCCGCCTGCACCCGCATCTGCTCCGGACCACGGCCGCCCGGCGCGCCCTCGCCGTATTCGGCATACAGTCTGTCGACGACGTCCATGCCGCTGACGATCTGGCCGAACGGCGCAAAGCCCTGCCCGTCGAGGCCGGCATTGTCCTTGAAATTGATGAACACCTGCGTGGTGCGCGAGTTCGGCCCGGAGGTCGCGAACGTGATGTTGCCGCGCTTGTTGCTCTGCTTGACGGCATCATCCGGGATCTTGGCATTGCGCCAGCCGGGCGAGAGCTTCGGGTCGCCGTTGATGCCGAACTGCACCATGAAGCCGGAGATGACGCGGAAGAAGCGCGTATTGTCGAAGAAGCCGTTCTTGACCAGATTGTAGAAGCGGTCCGCGCCGTTCGGCGCCCAGTCGCGGTTCACCTGCACGACGAAGACGCCCTTGGAGGTGTCGAACTTGGCCTTGAAGGCGGCGGGCGCCTTCTCGGTGAGTGCCGCCGGATTGGACAGCGCGCCTTGCGCCAGCGCGGGCGCCGCGGCCAGCGTCAGGATGGCGGCCAGGGCTACGAGTGGGGCACGGAGCGTCATGGGCTTCCTCTGGTTTATCACGTTTGCCAGCGACTTACGCCTGGCCTCTAAATTGATATCTCAACCGCCAAGCTTGGTCTTCATCCGCGCCGCGATGGCCGGCGGCACGAAGGGCGTGATGTCGCCGCCCATCTTGCCGATTTGCCGCACCAGTGTGGCGGTGATCGGGCGCACGGCGGGGCTCGCGGGCAGGAACACCGTCTGCACGGTCGGCGCCATGGTGGCGTTCATGCCGGCCATCTGCATTTCATAATCGAAGTCGGTGGCATCGCGCAGGCCGCGGATCAGGATGGTGGCGCCCTCGCGCTGCGCCAACGCGACTACCAGATCGTCGAAGGTCACGCAGGCAAGCTCGGCGCCGGCTTGCCGGACGATCGGCCCGCAGACTTCGCTGAGCATCGCCAGCCGCTCCTCGGCGGTAAACAGCGGCGTCTTGCCCGGATGAATGCCGATCGCCAGCACCAGCCGCTCGGCAAGGCGCGCGGCCTGCCGCACCACGTCCAGATGGCCGTTGGTGATGGGATCGAACGAGCCGGCATAGAGCGCTGTTCTGGCCATGGCGGCGGGATAGCCCGGCGCCGATACCGCCGCAAGGGCACGCTGTCACGGGCGGATCGAGAAATGGTGAATTTTTAATTGAACCTTTCGCCCCCACGTCACGTCTAACTGAGTGGAAGGGCGCCATCGTGTGGGACGCGGCGCCTTCGGGAGCGGAAAATGTTGAAGATTTACAGCATCATGGCAGCTGCCGCGCTGGTCGCAGGCGCGCTCGTGGTTGCCCCCAGCCTCGGTCAGGTCTCGGCCTCGACCCGTGGCGGCTCGTTCACCACCCAGACCACCGCCAAAGGCGACCGCCTCGATGCGCAAGCGCGTATCGCCTGCCGCCAGCAGTCCTGGCCCTATATCGACCGCTCGTGCGTGCGTGACCCGCGCACCGAGTCGGGGATTGCTCGCAAGGTCCGCGTCGTCACCACCGACCGGTCTTAAGGAAACTCAATCCGAGAGGTGATGCCCGCCTCTCATTCTTCCCGAAGGGTGATGCCCACCCTTCAGCACGTGACCCCAAGTCCCCCCAAATACGCGACCCTAGACGACACGACGTGAAGGCCCCGGACTAACCAACCGGGGCTTTTGCTATTTTGCTTGCTTATCCCTCCCCGTCTTCGGCGAGGGACGCGACATCACCTCCGGCTCGCCGCCAGCAGCACGCCGGCGCCGGCGATCAGGATGCAGCCCGAAACCCGGTCCGCGATCAGCTGCGCGCGTCCCGACACGGCCGCGCGCAGCCGGGCCGCGCAGAGCACCCAGATGGCGTCGCCGATCACCGTGATGATCCAGAAGGTCGCGGCAAGCAGCCAAAGCTGTGCCTGCCGCCCCTCCCCGTCGGTGAGAAACTGCGGCAGAAACGCTGCCTGGAAGATCAGCGTCTTCGGATTGGCGAACGCCACTGCAAAGCCGCGCGAAAAGGCGCGCTGCGCCGACAGCGGCTGCGGCGGCACGGGCCTACGCGCCTTCCAAAGCGTCTGTACGCCGAGGAGCAGCAGATAGGCCGCGCCGGCAAAGCGGATCAGGTCGAAATTACGCGAGAACATCTCGACGATCCAGGAAAGCCCGGCCGCCACCACGGCAAGCTGGATCATCACGCCGACGTTGACGCCCGCAACCGCCATCAGGCCGGTGCGCGGACCGTGCGTCAGGCTGGTGCCGACGATCAGCGCAACGTTCGGCCCCGGCGTCGCGATCAGCAAGGCGGTGGCGAGGACGAAGACGAGATAGAGCTGCAGCGACATGGCGGGCCTTTCTTATCCCTCCCCGTCTTCGACTGTCATGTTCACACATCTTGCCAGGCGGGAGGTGGGCTGATTCCGTGGATTATCCATTGATTCGCGGGAGTAGCCGATGGCTGGGATCGAATTCGGACTGGGGCGGTTTGGCGACCGGCGCCTGGAAAAAGGGGGGCCCTCTTGCATGCGGCGCTGGTGGCGCAGCCATGCTCGCGAATCCGCCGGTTGGCAGGGAGCCGCGCGCGCGAGATTCAATTCACGCGTTTCCTGCGCAATGGCGCGGTGACGGCGATCGAGATGGCGGCCAGCGCGGCGGAGCGCACGGCCGCCTGCGCGGCGGGTCGCGATATTGTGGTGATCCAAGATACGAGCGAACTGGCGCTGGGAGGTCGACGGGCGAAGGCGAATGGTTATGGACCGGTGGGCAAGGGTGGCGGCCTGCGCGGCCTTCTGCTGCACGCCGTTCTGGCTGTGGATGCGGCAAACGGCGCGATGCTCGGTCTTGTCGACGCCAATGTGTGGAATCGCCATGGCGGAAAGGTCAAGCCTCGGCGCGCCCGCGAGACAAAGCAGAAAGAGTCGCAGCGCTGGCTCGATGGCACGACGCGCGCTGGCACAGTGTTGACGACGGCCAACAGCATCACCGCTGTGTCGGATCGCGAGAGCGATATCTACGAGTACTTCGCACGCCGCCCGAGCAACGTGAACCAGATCGTGCGGGCCTGCCAAAACCGGTTGATCGAGACCGAGGATGCCAAGCAGATCGATCGGCTGTTCGCGCATGTTGACAGCCTGCCAGAGCAGGGTCGGTTCAGCGTGACAATCCCGGCGGCACCCGGACGCAAGGAGCGGGTGAGCGAGCTCGCGGTCCGGTTCTCTCCTGTCGTATTGCGCAAGCCAGTGCACGGCGCAGCGCCCGATCTGCCCGCCACCGTCACGCTGACCATGGTCGATGTGCGCGAGACCACGGCGCCCAAGGATGGCAAACCCATCCACTGGCGGCTGTTGACGACGCATACGGTCACACAGCTGAGCGAAGCGCGCAGGATCGTCGATCTTTATCGGATGCGCTGGGCCATCGAAGAGTTCTTCCATACGCTCAAAACTGCGGGCTTCGACATCGAGGCAGCCGATATCAGTGATCCGCAGGTCATGATCAAGTTTGTCGCCGCCGCCAGCGTGGCCGCCGTCACCGTGATGCAGCTCGTCAAAGCCCGCGACGGTACCACCGGCCAGAACCTTGCCGATGCTTTCGACCCGGCTGATCAGCCCATCCTCGAAGCCGTATCGAGGCAACTCGAAGGCAAGACAGAACGACAAAAGAACCCTCACCCGAATGGCTCGCTCGCCTTCGCGAGTTGGGTCATTGGTCGTCTCGGCGGTTGGACCGGCTATTACGGCAAACCAGGGCCGCAAGTGATGCGCCGGGGTCTCGAAGACTTCCAGCGCATCAAGTACGGCACTACCCTGAGGCTGCAACATGTGTGAATCTAACAGCCCAAGTGGGGGAGGGATAAGAGGGACCGCATGAACGTTGCAGTGCAATTCACTCCGGCCACCAATATCCTCACCGTCAACAATATCGAGGTGATCTACGACCATGTGATCCTCGTGCTGAAGGGCGTGTCGCTCGATGTGCCGCGGGGCGGGATCACGGCGTTGCTCGGGGCCAATGGCGCCGGCAAGACCACGACGCTGAAGGCGATCTCCAACCTGCTGCATGCCGAGCGCGGCGAGGTTACGAAAGGCTCGATCGAGTTCGACGGCGAGACGGTGCATTCGCTCACGCCCAACGAGCTGGTCACCCGCGGCTGCATCCAGGTGATGGAGGGCCGGCGCTGCTTCGCCCATCTCACGGTGGAGGAGAATCTGCTGACCGGCGCGTTCACGCGTCGCGACGGCAAGGCTGCGGTCGCGGCCGATCTCGAGCTGGTCTATGCGTATTTCCCGCGCCTGAAAGAGCGCCGCAACTCGACCGCGGGCTACACCTCCGGCGGCGAGCAGCAGATGTGCGCGGTCGGCCGCGCGCTGATGTCGCGGCCCAAGAT
>JBBWZU010000375.1:0-4848 GCA_039649225.1 Hyphomicrobiales bacterium
ATGTGACCAAGAGCGCGCAAGGCGCCTCGTGGAAGAAGCCGCCCCTCCTCGCGCGCGACGAAACGCTGTCCGCGCTCGACGGCAACTGGGCCGAGACCGAGAAGAAGCTCGGCGACAAGGTCCGCGCTAAGGCGCAAGGCGCCGGCGTCGAACTTTCCGCAACCGACGTTCAACAGGCGACGCGCGACTCGATCCACGCGCTGATGCTGATCCGCGCCTATCGTATCCGCGGCCACTTCCACGCCAATCTCGATCCGCTCGGCCTCGAGCCGCGCAAGGACGACGAGGAACTCGATCCGCGCTCCTATGGCTTCACCGAGGCCGACTATGATCGCAAGATCTTTCTCGACTTCGTGCTCGGGCTCGAGTTCGCGACCATGCGCGAGATCGTGGCGATCTGTCAGCGCACCTACTGCCAGACGCTCGGCGTCGAGTTCATGCACATCTCGAACGCGCAGCAGAAGGGCTGGATCCAGGAGCGCATCGAGGGCGCCGACAAGGAGATCACCTTCACGCGCGAAGGCAAGCGCGCGATCCTCAACAAGCTGATCGAGGCGGAAGGTTTCGAGAAGTTCTGCGACACCAAGTTCACCGGCACCAAGCGCTTCGGCCTCGACGGCGGCGAGTCGCTCATCCCGGCGCTCGAGCAGATCATCAAGCGCGGCGGCAATCTCGGCGTCAAAGAGATCGTGCTCGGCATGCCGCATCGCGGCCGCCTCAACGTGCTGACGCAGGTGATGGGCAAGCCGCATCGCGCGCTGTTCCACGAGTTCAAGGGCGGCTCGGCCGCGCCCGACGACGTCGAAGGCTCGGGCGACGTGAAGTACCATCTCGGCGCCTCGTCGGACCGCGAGTTCGACGGCAACAAGGTGCATCTCTCGCTCACCGCCAACCCCTCGCACCTCGAAATCGTCAATCCGGTGGTGCTCGGCAAGGTGCGCGCCAAGCAGGATCAGAACGGCGCAACGCCGGAAGACCGCACCATGGTGATGCCGCTGCTGATGCACGGCGACGCGGCCTTCGCGGGCCAGGGCGTGGTGGCGGAATGCTTCGGGCTGTCGGGCCTGAAAGGCTATCGCACCGGCGGGTCGATCCACTTCATCGTCAATAACCAGATCGGCTTTACCACCTATCCGCGCTATTCGCGCTCATCGCCCTATCCGTCCGACGTCGCCAAGATGATCGAGGCGCCGATTTTCCATGTGAATGGCGATGATCCGGAAGCCGTGGTCTATGCGGCCAAGGTTGCGACCGAATACCGGCAGAAATTCCAGAAGCCGGTCGTCATCGACATGTTCTGCTATCGCCGCCATGGCCACAACGAGGGCGACGAGCCGGCATTCACCCAGCCGCTGATGTACAAGGCGATCCGCGCCCACGCGTCGATCACCGACATCTACTCCAAGAAGCTGATCGCCGAGGGCGTGGTCACCGAGGGCGAAGTCGCCAAGATGCAGGCTGACTGGCGCACCCGCCTTGATGCCGAGTACGAGGCCGGCACCGGCTACAAGCCGAACAAGGCCGACTGGCTCGACGGCCACTGGTCCAAGTTCAAGTTCTCCGACGATGTCGACGATCCGCGCCGCGGCAATACCGGCGCGCCGATCGAGACCTTGCGGGAGATCGGCAAGAAGATCACCGCGGTGCCGCAGGGCTTCCACGTCCACAAGACGATCCAGCGCTTCCTCGATATCCGCCGCAAGGCGATCGAGACCGGCGAGGGCATCGACTGGTCGACCGGCGAAGCACTCGCCTTCTGCACGCTGCTGCTCGACGGGCATCGCGTGCGCCTCTCGGGCCAGGATTCGGAGCGCGGCACGTTCTCGTCGCGCCATTCGGTGCTGATCGATCAGGAGAGCGAGGCGCGCCACACCCCGTTCAATCATCTCGCCGAAAAGCAGGGCCGTTACGAAGTCCTCAACTCGATGCTCTCGGAAGAAGCCGTGCTCGGCTATGAGTATGGCTACACGCTCTCCGAGCCGAACGCGCTGACGATGTGGGAGGCGCAGTTCGGCGACTTCGCCAATGGCGCGCAGGTCGTGTTCGACCAGTTCATCTCCTCGGGCGAACGCAAATGGCTGCGCATGTGCGGCCTCGTCTGCCTGCTGCCACACGGCTATGAGGGGCAGGGGCCGGAGCATTCATCGGCACGGCTCGAGCGCTTCCTGCAGATGTGCGCCGAGGACAACATGCAGGTCGCCAACTGTACGACGCCGGCGAACTACTTCCACATCCTGCGCCGCCAGCTGAAGCGCGAGATCCGCAAGCCGCTGATCCTGATGACGCCGAAGAGCCTGTTGCGCCACAAGCGCGCGGTGTCGCGGCTCGACGAACTGGGTCCGGACTCGACCTTCCACCGCTTGCTCTGGGACGACGCCCAGACCAACCCGGACGAGAAGATCAAGCTCGTTGCCGACAGCAAGATCCGCCGCGTGATCCTGTGCTCCGGCAAGGTCTATTTCGATCTCCTGGAGGAACGCGAGAAGCGCGGCCTCGACGACATCTATCTGATGCGCGTCGAGCAGCTCTATCCGTTCCCCACCAAGGCGCTGGTGACCGAGCTGACGCGGTTCAAGCAGGCCGAGATCGTCTGGTGCCAGGAAGAGCCGCGCAACATGGGCGCGTGGTTCTTCGTCGACACCTTCATCGAGTGGGTGCTGAACCAGATCGGCGCCAAGACCAGGCGTCCGCGTTACGCCGGCCGCCCCGCGATGGCGGCGACCGCGAGCGGATTGATGTCGAAGCATCAGGCGCAGTTGAAGGCGCTGCTGGAAGAGGCATTGGGCTAAATCTCTCAACGCGTCATGGCCGGCCTTGCGCCGGGCGTCCATGTCTTGGCTTCATGCAAGATCTTGGCTTCATGCAAGAAACTTGGCTTCATGCAGGAAAGTCGTGGATGGCCGAGCATCAGGGCGTTAACGCCCGTCTGCAACGGGCTATGCCGGCCATGACGGAAAAAGGAAAATTACCATGGCTGACATCCTCGTCCCCACCCTCGGCGAATCCGTCTCCGAGGCGACGATCGGGAAATGGTTCAAGAAACCCGGCGATGCCGTCGCGGTCGACGAGCCGCTGGTTGAGCTCGAAACCGACAAGGTGACGATCGAGGTCCCGGCGCCGGCCGCCGGCATGCTCGCGGAAATTTCCGCCAAGGACGGTGACACGGTCGCGGTCGGGGCGATTTTGGGCATGATCAAGGAGGGCGCGGGCGGCAAGGCAGCCGCCGCGAAAGCCGCGCCCGCCGCGGAGGCCAAGTCTTCCACGGAAGCAAAGCCTGCCGCCAAGCCGGCTCCCGCTCAGCCGCCGAAGGTCGCGGCCGCCGACGCGCCGCTGGCGCCGTCGGTGCGCAAGATCGCGGCCGAGACCGGCACGGACCCATCCAAAGTCGAGGGCACCGGCAAGGACGGTCGCGTCACCAAGGGCGACATGATGGCGGCGATCGAACGCGCCGCATCGGCGCCGACCCCGGTCACGCAGCCGGCCGCTGCCATCCAGGTGCGTGCGCCCTCGCCGGCGGATGACGCCTCGCGCGAAGAGCGCGTGAAGATGACGCGGCTGCGCCAGACCATTGCGCGCCGCCTGAAAGACGCACAGAACACCGCCGCGATGCTCACGACCTTCAACGAGGTCGACATGAGCCACGTGATGGCGCTACGCGGTCAGTACAAGGACGCCTTCGAGAAGCGCCACGGCGTGAAGCTCGGCTTCATGGGCTTCTTCGTGAAGGCCTGCGTGGCGGCGCTGAAGGACATCCCGGCCGTCAATGCCGAGATCGACGGCACGGATCTGATCTACAAGAACTACTACCACATGGGCGTCGCGGTCGGCACCGAGAAGGGCCTGGTGGTACCGGTGATCCGCGATTGCGATCACAAGACGCTGGCGCAGATCGAGAAAGACATCTCGGATGCCGGCAAGCGCGCCCGCGACGGCCAGCTCAAGATCGAGGAGATGCAGGGTGGCACCTTCACGATCTCGAACGGCGGCGTCTACGGCTCGTTGATGTCGACCCCGATCCTGAACGCGCCGCAGTCCGGCATCCTCGGCATGCACAAGATCCAGGAGCGGCCGGTGGTCGTCGCCGGCAAGATCGAGGTGCGGCCGATGATGTATCTGGCGCTGTCCTACGATCACCGCGTCGTCGACGGCCAGCAGGCCGTGACGTTCCTGGTGCGCGTCAAGGACGTGCTGGAGGACCCGGCGCGGCTGGTGCTGGATTTGTGAGCATGGCACGGAGACTGCATGGCTTCGGATGAGCCTCCCGAACGCCCGCCATGGATGCCCCCGGCCAATGAGCCGCCTGATGGGTCCCCAGAATGGGATCAAGACGAGGCGGATTGGTTGGTTGGAAAGTATGCCCTCGTTGGCATCACGCGGGTGAGAGCAGACGGAAGTACCTTAGTCAGCCAGGCGCAATATCACGGCAAGATCATCTCCGCCGATGAGAAGAAGGGGATTGAGATCGAGTGTCAGGGAAAATGGGCAGGAGAGCACATGGGACTTCCCCCACATCTCTCCGTGTTTCGACCTGCCGACAAAGGTGAGTACCGGCTTCGATCGACTGGCGAAGTCGTTACAGATCCCGACGTCATCGCGAGCTGGACAATCACCGAACCTCCAAAAGCATAATTCGTGAAAATAGGACTTTTGCGATGACCTACGACCTCACTGTCATCGGAACCGGCCCCGGCGGCTATGTCTGCGCGATCCGCGCGGCGCAACTCGGCATGAAGGTCGCGGTGGTCGAGAAGGACAAGACCTTCGGCGGCACCTGCCTGAACGTCGGCTGCATTCCCTCCAAGGCGCTGCTCTACGCGTCAGAACTCTACGAGGAGGCCGGGCACTCCT
>JBBWZU010000382.1:0-6572 GCA_039649225.1 Hyphomicrobiales bacterium
CGGTCTTTCGCGGCGGGCGGCAGCGTTGCCAGCCAGGCTTTGATCGATTGATGGACGATTATGATTGTGCGCAGCGCGCGCGAGGCGTCGTCGGGCTTTGCGGCCGGCAGCCCGAAAATGATCATCGCGCCATCGCCGGCGAAATTGGCAACGTACCCTCCGTTGGCGACGACATCGCGGTCGATGCAGGCCTGGAAATCAGCGAGGAGATCGCGGGTCCATTGCGGCCCGAGCGTTTCGGCCACACCGGTAAAGCCCGACAGGTCGAGAAAGATCACCGGGATGTCCTGCTGGACCGGCTGCTCGAGGAATTGCGGATTGGAGAGGATGTGCGCCAGCATCAGCGGCGACTGGAATCTGGCCAACGTCTGTTTTTCACCGGTGAGCCGCCGCGCGAGGTTGCGGTCCATCACGAGACGCGCGACCCCATAAGTCGTGACGACCGGCAGCAGCGCCGCCAGCGGCACCGCGATGCTGAGCCAGAATCCCGCCACGAACGCCGCATAGATCGCCGCCAGCCACGCGCCGAGAACAATTCCGCCAAGGCCTAGTCCAAGGACCGGCCGACCGACGGCAAGCAGCAACACGAGAAGGCCCGGAAGCAGCATGGCGGCGGCGGCATCGACGCCGCGCGTCAGAGCGGAGCGCACCAGCCCGTCTCCGGCCAGAAGATTGCTGACAGCCGTCGCCATGATCTCGACGCCGGGCACGACGCGGTCGAACGGAATCGCAAAAGTGTCGCCGGTCCCGAGCGCCGTGGCGCCGATGACGACGACCTGACCGTGGACCGTATCCGGGCTGAAGTCGTCGCGCAGGACCTGAGCGATGCTGAATTGCCGGATGGTACCGCGCGGCCCGTAATAGCGGATCGGGAGATGATAGCCGAGATCCAGATGCACGGTGCGCGCCGCGAGCTTGAGCACGTCGCGTCCGAAGACCGGCTCGGTGTTCAACGCCGCTGAGGCCGCGGCCAGCGCAAACGACGGCACGAGCGCATCGCCGGTTTGAAAGATCATCGGCGCAAATCGCGGCACGCCGCTATTGTCGGTCGTCAGATTGACAAGTCCGGTTCTGGCAGCGTCGCGGATCGCGGCGATCGGCCAAAGGACGTTCGCGGGCGCCGGAATATGGTCTGCATCGTCGAGATCGATGCGCCTTCGCGCCCCGCTGCTGTCGAACACGCCGACGGCGCCGACCACGGCAGGGCCCGCGCGCAACGCCTGACCGAGCGCGGCATCGCTGTCCGGTTTCGTCGGCTCGAGGAACAGCATGTCGATCGCGATCGCTTGCGGTCCGTAGCTCGCCAGTTTGGCGACGATCTTCGCCAGCGCATCGCGCGGCACCGGAAAGCCGCCGAGCTCGCGCAAGGTCTCGTCGTCGACGGCCGCGATCACGACGCCGCGCGGCGCTGGCCGGACGCCGGCCAGCAGGAACCGCCAATCAAGCGTCAGGTACTCGACGCGATCGAGGCCGACGTCGAGGCCGTTGATCTGCCGGAGGCCGAGAAATCCTCCCCACAGCACGCCGGCAAGGACAAACGCGGCGGTCAGCAGGGCCTCGAAGGACGGGCGTCGCAAGTTACTGGCCAAAGCGCGCCAGCAGGGCGTCCACTCTCTTTTGGCCCCAGCGCTTCACCACGATGTCGCGCGTGCCGGCGGTCACGTCGGCGCCTTCTCCGGGGGTGAGCAGGACGCCGGGCGCGCGCGGGCTCGTCACCGCGACGGCGCCGGAGAGCACCAGCGTCGCCGTATTTCCGTGCTCGACGTCCACCGCCCATCGGGTGCCGCGGACCGCCGCAATGGCATGGGGTGTCAGGATCTGAAAATTCTTCTGGCGATCACTCGGCGTGAACTCGATCAGCAGGGCGCCGGAATCGAGCCGAGCCCCGGTGGGCGCCTGCCGTCCGTGCTGACCGGTCAGCCGATAGCGGGTGCCTGGCGCATTGCGGATTGCGAGCGTGTTGCCGCAGCGCAGGATCTTTTCGGTTGGATTGCGGTCATCGGCGACCAGCGTGCAGCCAGCCGGCTGGGCAAATCCGTGCGCGGACGCGCCGAGCCACAACGCCCCCGCCATCGCGACGAGCCAAAAGGGTCTCCAACCGTCATTCCGAAATTTCATCGCAACACCTGCTTCCAACGCGACACCCGAAGCCCGTGATACACCACCGTATCATCTGACACGAACTCGGTGGACGATTTATGTCGCTGCGAAGAATTTGCCCCTTCGGCTTGTTGGCGGACAACCATTGATATATTCTGAAAATCCAGAGTCGCGAATTGCGCCCGCCGGCAAACGCCTGCGGGCGTTTTGCGTTTCCGAGGACCACGCCCGTCTGCAGCCATCGTGACGTTTCCGCAAGGGCGGCGGATCGCGGACTGATCCCCTGCCGAAGACAGACCGAGGCTGACCCGTCATCGGCAGAGTAGCCGACGCGTCACCCGCCGTCAGCCGTGCACCCCTGACCGACGATCTGCAGAACGCTCACGGGCGAGCGTCGCCGTCGCACGCCTGCATTCCCGCCCTCGCGCCTTCGATCGCCGCCGCAGCGCGGCGTCGCGTCGCGCCTCACACCCAGGAAGGAGAGCCGAATTGACAAATCACTACGATCCCAATCAGCCACGCGTCGCCGTTGGACATCACGATGGCGGCCAATGGACGGGCGGTGGCTCTGGTCTGCTCGACGCGATCATCGGTCCTCGCAACGACGACGGGCGCGACGGAAATCCGCGGCTTGCGTTCCTGGATCCGCAGAAGCTGCCGCCTCCGATGCAACTGCCTCGACCGAAATCATCTCCAGGGAACCTGTCAAAACTCGGAAAATTTATTCCTGTTATGCCGCCGCAAGTTAGAGCGGCTCTGACTCTGTATTTGCTATTGTCGGACCTCAACGACGACGAACAACAAACGATCATCTCGTTCAGGTCGCGCGAGTTTCGGCACGATGGACCCGAACGCTCGTTCGATTTCGAGGGCGTGCAGACCCTTACCCGGGAGGAGGCCAAAGAGGTCTGTGGTGATCATTTTGAAGAGGTTCAGAAGTTTACCGACACAGCGTTCAATGACGTCAAGAAAAACAAATCGCTGTCGCCGCAGCAGCTTGGAACCGAGGTACACAAGCGTGTGGAGGAGACGATAAAAGGCTTAAAGAAATCCAAGCAAAAAAAGAACTACGAGAACCTCGAAGCCGAGCTATCGTTCGCGAAGGAGGAGAATGGCAACGATCGGACCGGTGCCAAGGACACAGTTCGTCTCGATGTTTATAACAGAGTCGACGACAAGACCCTGTGCATCGACGACATCAAGACGGGCCGGAGCGGGCTCAGCTACAGTCACATGAAAGAGCTTGCCGCAGCTGTTTCCAAAACGTATCCCGAAATCGAGCGAATTATCGTCACCGAAGTGAGGCCAAAGGGCATGCACCCGCCCAAGCCGAGGCCGCCGACGCTGCAAAAGGATTGAAACCGCGACTTGAGCCGCGCCGGCTGTGCGAGCAGCATCGCCTGCGAGGGCTTATTCCAGCTCTCCGTAACCCTCGCTTCGCAACATACCCAGCACGAAACGGACGATCGCATCAAAATCTCCGAAAGCCGGCTTTGGAAACCTGAATCGGTCCATCTCGGCATCGGTAACATTTTTCCGCTGCTTTTGTTCGCCTTCGCGGCGATCCCGGATGGTAACTTCCGCGTCGTAATCATCAAATCGCCACGCCCAAACAGTGCGCTGTGCGATCTTGTCGTCGATTTCCATCGAGCTCACTTCGAGCATGCCGTCGACGTCGTGATATTTGTAGACGTGCGCTGATGCGCGGAAGTGCACACCGTCCAGGCTGAAATAGAAACCGCCCGCATAAACCTCGGGGCCTGGTGGATCTGAACGATCAGCACGACCCGGATCGCGACGATCCGTCCCCTGTTGCGCGAGCAGCAGAAGCTGCCCATCGGAAAGTCGCGCGGCGAGCACATAATTCTCGCCGTTTTGGTGCCTGTCCTCGGCCTCCGCGCGCGTGAGCGGAGCCACAAGAACCGTATGTTCCTTCCTGCCAAACTGCCAGTCTTTCGCGAATCGGACCTCCCCAGGCACCTCCGGCACATCGAGCCACAGCCCCGGCGGGCGGGGAAGCCATGGCTCGGCAACGAACAACGGTTCGGCCGTGCGGCTGTTTCGTTCCGCGGCCGGCACCTCGACCGGGAACGGTGACGGCTCCCAGATGGCTTCCACTTTCATCGCCTTGACGGCCTTGGCCTCTTTCGCGTGAAACTCCGCGCAAACATCATGGATGTCGCGCGCGAGAAGGTCTCGTGCGGACTTGATCCAATCCTGACAACGGCGGGCGTACTCCGAATTCTCGAGATCGCGAACGCAGTCCTCGGCGCGCTCGCGCTCGCCGGCCAGAATGAGCGCGCAGACGCGCGTGGTGAAGAGGAAGAATTCGAGTCTGTCAGGCAGTGCGCCGGCAAGATCATCGTGGGTCGCGATCTTTCCCAACGGCGTGAATATGTCGTGTTGGAGCGTGTCGATCAGCACTGGCTCGAAATGTGGGTGCCAGACGCGCGTACCGTATATGGAGCCGAGAATCTCAAGGCGCCAAGCCGGACTCCAAAGCGGCTTGAGATAGGGCAAGATCTCGAACCTGTATTTATCCCTTGATCGCTCGAGGAATGCGCCACGCAGCACGTGCCGAACAGGCCGGATGAGCACCATCCGGTCGATCACCACGAGATCGCTGCGCTGCTTCAACAAAGGCTTCAGGTATCGCTTGATGTCGGCGGGGCGGGTTCCGCGCCGAGGCGTGCTCTTCGGCTTCAATGTGGCTGCAAGAGTTTCGCGCGCCAGCGCGATCGCGCCATCGACCGATAGCAGGTTGCCGGCTTCCCCATCGAACACCACGCCGTCGACGAGCTTGGCCAGCGCCGCCGCCGCGCACACGCCTGCGAGCATCTGGTCCTCGTCGCCGCCCCAGCGAAAATTGGCGCTGCGCTCGAAGCGGGGATCGATATCGGTGGCGGCGATTTCCTCGATATCGGCGACGAGCTCTTCGACGGCAGCACGGCCATCGAACACGTCGAACTCGACCCCGGTCTCGTCCCGGCGCAAACGCATCGGCATGAAGCCGCGCTGCCGCTCCAGCGAGCCGGCCTTGATGGTGAGCGGAAACCCGAGCTCGGCCATCGCTTGCGACAAGGCCTTCTTGTCGGGGAGCTTGCCGCGAAAGAAGACGTGGATTTCGATCGACATAGCCGCGCCCCCCATCGCTGAGTTCAAACGGCCGCCGCGTCCGCGACCCGCTACAATGCTACCGCTTGTAATGTTTCCGTTTTGTTCTCATAAGTCAACTGCAACAGAAGCGGACGCGGAAGCAGACATGACCGCATGCATCGTCGGCAGCGTGAACGACACGGATGCAGCGCCGCTTGGCCTCTCGGAAGACGTCTTCGGTGCCCAGAGGCGAACCTTGGGAGAAACATGATGGAACGGGTGAGGCCAATACTATTAGAGCAAAAGTTCACGACCAACGCTGGAGCGAAGGAGCTGATAGCCCGTCTGGGGTTTCCGCGCCGAAGTGAAAAAGCCAACAATGATTGGGCATGCGATTTTCAGATCCTTGGCTGTCAGGACGGCAGGATCCGAGTGGCCTATGGGATAGACGGCATGCAGGCATTCGTCATCGCCGCAAGCGTAATTCGAAGCGATCTTGACCGCATGAAAAGCTTGATATCGAGCGATGAGGCATACGAATTGGTTTTCCCCCGATTTGTCCCGACCTCGCACGGGTTGGAATTGCACCGCCATTTGTGCGAACTGCTCGACACGGAGATTGGAAAAAAGAACCGAGACATCGAGAGCGCGTAGGGCGGAATAGCGAAGCGTATTCCGCCGATTTGAGTAACCTACCCGGTAAACAGCAGGCAGGAACCATAAGAGGCCCGACCGGTTGGCCCTTGTTACGTGGGGCAACCAAGGAGGTCCATTCTTATGAATTCCGTTAACACAATCACAACGACGGCGGCGTTCGCTCTCGCGCTGTCAGGCTACGCACTCGGGCAAGGCACGCTCAGTACCAGCGGTACCGGCGGTGCTGTCGAGTCCTCACGGGGCGCTGTCGACTCCTCACGGGGTGCTGTCGGGTCCTCACGGGGCGCCGTCGACTCCGTTCCCAGCGCCGCCAGCCGCGCCCCCAGCGCTGCCATTTCCGCCCCCAGTGCCGTCGACCGCGCACCCAGCGCCGTCAACCGCGCCCCCAGTGCCGTCAACTCCGCTCCCAGTGCTGTCGAGTCACCTACCACAGGCGGCGGCCAGCGACCGGCACTTTTGCATTGCGTGAATCGGTATGCTTGCGACCGGTCCATTTCGGACCCGTGAACTAGCCGTCGCCTGCGTCCTTGGCCTGCGGAAGGTCAACGCCGCTTCCCTTGCTTCCTCTCTTGCCGCGGCGACTTGAGCTGGACCGTCATCAATTGACGCTGCAACGCGTTGAGATAATGGGCGAGTGCAACGCGATCATCGAACCTGAAGTCGCTGACGGCTTGATCGTAGAATTGGAAAATGCGCTCGCGCAGGTCTGCCCAGAACGC
>JBBWZU010000394.1:0-3380 GCA_039649225.1 Hyphomicrobiales bacterium
CCGTCATCAATTGACGCTGCAACGCGTTGAGATAATGGGCGAGTGCAACGCGATCATCGAACCTGAAGTCGCTGACGGCTTGATCGTAGAATTGGAAAATGCGCTCGCGCAGGTCTGCCCAGAACGCGAACCCCTCGCGCGTCAGCTTCACGACACGGGCACGTTTATCCGCGGCATCGATCACCCTTTCAACAAGCCCATCGCGCTCGAGCCTCTTGAGCACGCCATCGAGGTTCTGGCTACAAGTCCGGCGCGGCACAGAGGCGGATCAACGACGCCATCATCGCCGAGATCGTGCTGCCGAACTTCGTCTAGCAAGGCTTTGTGTTTGGCCGGCGCCGCCCACCCTGCAGGCAAGACACGGCGGCTGCCGCTCGCTCACTTCGACGAGCTCTCGCGCACATGTCCGGGTCCGGGAACCCGACGACGGGCTCGCGCGTTGTGATCGCTGCTCGCAAGGCGGGTCGGCGTTGGAGAGCCGGGCTATGAAACAGATCTTCGATCAGCTCGTGAAATTCCTGCAGCAGGGAATCTCGGCGATCTTCCGCTTCGTCGAGCTCATTTGGGTCTGGTCGGTAGACCAGATCAGCAAGCTCATGGCGGTCCCCTGGCAGGACTGGCCGCTGTGGAAACAGGTTCTGCTGGTCCTGATACTGGCGGCGGTGGTCTGGGCGCTTTACCAGGTCGGACGGGAGCTGCTGGAGGCAGGCGTGGCGATATTGAGCGCATTCGCGCGCCTGCTCGGCGCGCTCGTGGCAACCCTGCCCCATGTCTTGCTGGCCGGCATTATCGCGCTGGGCGGCGTGTGGCTTGTCAATCACCTCGACAATTCGCTTCTGCGAATGCCGACTTGGCTCCAGGCCAGCGACCAAAGCAACGCGACGGAGAAAAGCAGCTCCACGGAGAAAAGCCAAAGCCCGCCGCCTTCGGGCCAACCAAGCACCCCGCCTCAGGATCAAAAGTAGCTCCAAGCCGGCTTTTGAGCCGGACCGACCGCGCGGTCCCGCATCACTTGTCTAATTCGTTCAGAATCGAGCGCTCGCCGTCTCTTACCCACGCAATGGCGGCGCTCGCTATGGTGAACTGATCGTCGAACAAGAGGCCATCCGCAAATATCACGCACCACACACCGTGCCGTGTCGGGAGATAATTCGTTGCCACGCGCGCGCTATTTTTTTGATGCCGCGCAATCGCGAAAGATCTGCAGTTGAGCCTCGCTGAAATATTCCATCTTCCGCGTGGTGTTGCGGTGCGACAAGTGCAGGCACATTTCAGTCGAAATGGTTCGCGTGTAGTCGCGCGTAACCTCGTCGACTTCGGCCGGCTCCAGAAAGCGGCGGTTCTCACTGACGAACTCGAACGCAGCTTTCGGACTCCTGAAGAGCAATTCCGTGAGCAGTGTTTGGTGTTCGGCAGGAGTCATCCCGCTTATCGGCAGCGACTTTTGTGCGAGGTCCAACCACAGGCTGGACGTCTCGCTTCGCTTTACGACCATCGTTATCAGTGCCCTCATTTCGGCTGGTGTCAGCATGTCCAGCAACTTTTCCTTCGGCCATTCCGAAAAATCATCGTGACGCGCATCGGCAAGAACCTTTCTCATGAGATCGAGTCGAAGCGCGGTCGAGAAATTGACGTGCTGCAGCGCAGCCAGCGCATACGACGTCTTCGTCTTGACAATCTCTATTACGGCATCGCGCTGGATATCGGCTGGCAATCGCTCTCCGAAGACTTCCAATGCGCGCAACGCAACGCCCGGGTCGGCCGCGAAATTCGATCGCATGCGCGTGGCAAGCTGCGCGATCTCCGGATCGGAGAGGCGCAACGGCGCGGCATGCGCGAGCAACGTTGTAATGTCGGCCTCGCCCAGCGCCTTGGCACGGAGCGCAATGCGCTGCTCCGAAGTCAGGCGGTTGGCTTTGGTGATGACGGCGACGGCCTCGTTGCCGCATCGGGGCGCGGCCAGGATACGCCCGATCAGCTTGTCGAACTGCTCGTCGTCGAGCAGATGGGACTGTTGGGCCGCCTTCGAAAGCGGCACGATGTCTTCCGCACTCTCAAGAAGCAGCGCAAAGACCTCATCCCGGTGCACGACGGGAGAATCGGGCTGCGTGAGCAGCCTGAGCAGGGTCGGCAGATGCCTTTCCGCGATAGCCTCCTTCTCGGAATAAGATGTGCTCCAGGTCGCGCCGGGCGCTGTCGCCTCATTCTCAGGGGACAGCTTCATCTGGAGCGGGCAGGCAATGCGATCTCCAACAGCGGCGAGGCAGATGCTCTGGAGCACGCGATCCTGAACCGCGCGCTTCTCGATAAGCTCGATTTTCGATGAGCGGGGCAGCGCGGCCTGCTCCTGCAGTATCGCGCTTGCGGCACGCCTGAGCGGCTCGGAGAGGTCCTCGTTGTGGCGGCGCGTGGCGATGTAGGGATCGGCATAGCGGTACTCGAGCGCGAGTCCGCTCGTGAGCACTTTACCGGCCACGTTTTGCACGATCCTCGTGCCGGGTTGGTCGGTCAGAAGCCGGACCTTGAGCGCTGGGTCCCTTGCCTCCTCACGCACGACATGGACACGCCCATCTCGGCCGACGACAGCTGCGTCGTACGGCACTTCGCTGGCTGCCGCCCACAAAGGAACGTGAAACCACGTCCACACAAGTGTCAGCCACGCGGCGAAGCCGATTGTTCTATCCTCGAAGGGCGAGAACATCAGCTTGATCAATATGACGACCGAGACGCTCGAGAGAACGATCGGCCAGAAGCCCCCAAATGTCGTGAGCCAGACCGTACCGGTCCAATGCAAGCCTCGGGCAGCGCCGAGTCCGAACGCAAACGGGAGCAGCGCAAACACCACTGCCCTGGACTTCGCGTCCTGCAGCTTCAACCAGGCTTTCATTCCGGGCCTCCCCGACGACGCCACATCTCGTGATCGTGCGTGCATGCCAAGGATGTTCATTCCGGCGACGATCATACCTCCAATCCGCCGCGAGGATAACCGTCCTGACATATTGCGCCCTGACGACGGCGCGATGGAACGCAACGTTCAGCAAGCCGACGACTTCGGAGGTAGGCACGGATCAGTCGATATCGTCGGGACGGTCTTGCCCCCGAGGACCAGGATCGCGGCCAGCAGGAACGAGGGAACAGTCCAGTGCTCACGCTAAATTTGTCGGGGACGGCGTCGCCCGCCAGGAGCGAGCGAGCAGAGCCGCGGCGCTGCCAATTCGTGCGACTGGCGTGGACCGGATCCGATCATCCCGCAGCCATGAACGCGCCATACCATTCGCAGCGCAGGCAACCGAAGAGATACGCTGTGGGCCCGTCTCCGTCGGCCCTCAGCCGCTGCACGAAGTCGTTTGCTCGCAGCGGCTCATCGGGCTTGTCGCCGA
>JBBWZU010000400.1:0-3762 GCA_039649225.1 Hyphomicrobiales bacterium
GATGCGCTGTTCGACAACGGCCGCCGCGGCCGCATCATCACGGGCGCCAACAAGCGCCCGCTCAAATCGCTCGCCGACATGCTCAAGGGCAAGCAGGGCCGCTTCCGCCAGAACCTGCTCGGCAAGCGCGTCGACTATTCGGGCCGCTCGGTGATCGTGGTCGGTCCGGAGCTCAAGCTGCACCAGTGCGGCCTGCCGAAGAAGATGGCGCTCGAGCTGTTCAAGCCGTTCATCTATTCGCGCCTCGACGCCAAGGGCCTGTCCACCACGGTGAAACAGGCCAAGAAGCTGGTGGAGAAGGAAAAGCCGGAGGTCTGGGACATCCTCGACGAGGTGATCCGCGAGCATCCGATCCTGCTCAACCGCGCGCCGACGCTGCATCGCCTCGGCATCCAGGCGTTCGAGCCGGTGCTGATCGAGGGCAAGGCGATCCAGCTGCATCCGCTGGTTTGCGCAGCCTTCAACGCCGACTTCGACGGCGACCAGATGGCCGTGCACATTCCGCTGTCGCTCGAAGCGCAGCTGGAAGCGCGCGTCCTGATGATGTCGACCAACAACATCCTGCACCCGGCCAATGGTCAGCCGATCATCGTGCCGTCGCAGGATATCGTGCTCGGCCTCTACTACCTCTCGATCATGCGTGAGAACGAGCCGGGGCAGGGCAAGCTGTTCGGCAACATGGCCGACATCGAGCATGCGCTGAACGCCAAGGCGATCACGTTGCACAGCAAGATCAAGTACCGCTGGATGGGCTTGAACGAGAAGGGCGAGGAGATCGAGCGCTGGTACGACACCACGCCGGGCCGCGTGCTGCTCGGTCAGGTGCTGCCGCGCTCGACCAAGGTGTCGTTCGACGCCGCCAACAAGCTGATGACCAAGCGCGAAATCTCCGGGATGATCGACACGGTCTACCGGCACTGCGGGCAGAAGGACACCGTGATCTTCTGCGACCGGATCATGGCGCTCGGCTTCCATCACGCGTTCAAGGCCGGCATCTCGTTCGGCAAGGACGACATGGTCGTGCCGACCTCGAAGTGGAAGATCGTCGACGATACCCGCACGCTCGCCAAGGAATACGAGCAGCAGTATCAGGACGGCCTGATCACCCAGGGCGAGAAGTACAACAAGGTGGTCGACGCCTGGGCCAAGTGCACCGACCGCATCGCCGACGAGATGATGCGCGAGATCTCGGCCGTGAAGATGGATCCGAAGACCAACCGCGAGGTTCCGGTCAACTCGATCTACATGATGGCCCACTCCGGAGCGCGCGGTTCGCCCGCGCAGATGAAGCAGCTCGCCGGCATGCGCGGCCTGATGGCCAAGCCGTCGGGCGAGATCATCGAGAGCCCGATCATCTCGAACTTCAAGGAAGGCCTGACCGTGCTCGAGTACTTCAACTCGACCCACGGCGCCCGCAAGGGTCTGGCCGATACCGCCTTGAAGACCGCGAATTCGGGTTACCTCACGCGCCGTCTGGTCGACGTCGCGCAGGATTCGATCATCACGATCGAGGACTGCAAGACCAAGGGCGGCATCAAGGCGCGCGCGGTCATCGACTCGGGCCAGGTCGTCGCTTCGCTCGGCATCCGCATTCTCGGCCGTACCGCGGCCGAGGACATCAAGGATCCGGCAACCGGCGCGATCGTGGTCAAGCGCAATACGCTGATCGAGGAGCCGCACGTCGAGCTGATCAACAAGGCCGGCGTGCAGGAGGTGAAGATCCGTTCGGTCCTCACCTGCGAGACCACCAACGGCGTGTGCGGCAAGTGCTACGGGCGCGATCTTGCCCGCGGCACCCCGGTCAACATGGGCGAGGCGGTCGGCGTCATCGCGGCGCAGTCGATCGGCGAGCCGGGCACCCAGCTCACGATGCGCACGTTCCACATCGGCGGCGCGGCGCAGATCAACGAGCAGTCGTTCATCGAGTCGAACTTCGAAGGCACGGTGAAGATCAAGAACAAGAACGTCCTGCGCAACTCGGAGGGCGAGCTGATCGCGATGGCGCGCAATATCGCGGTCGCGGTCGTCGATCCGGACGGCACGGAGCGTGCGGTGCATCGCATCCAGTACGGTTCGCGCATGAAGGTCGACGATGGTGACAAGATCAAGCGCGGCCAGCGCATCGCCGAATGGGATCCGTACACCCGTCCGGTGCTGACCGAGGTCGAGGGCATCATCGGCTTCGAGGATCTGGTGGAAGGCCAGTCGATGACGGAATCGGTCGACGAGTCGACCGGTATCGCCAAGCGCGTCGTGATCGATTGGCGTGCCGGCTCGGCGCGCGGTCAGCAGGACTTGCGTCCGGCGATCGTGATCAAGGGCAAGGACGGCAAGATCCTCAAGCTCGCACGCGGCACCGAGGCGCGCTATCTGCTCGCCGTCGACGCCGTCATCTCGGTCGATCCGGGCGCGACGATCGCGTCCGGCGACGTCGTCGCGCGCGTTCCGACCGAAAGCGCCAAGACGCGCGACATCACCGGCGGTCTGCCGCGGGTGGCCGAGCTGTTCGAGGCGCGTAGGCCGAAGGAGGCCGCAACCATCGCGGAGATCTCCGGCATCATCCGCTTCGGCAAGGACTACAAGAACAAGCGCCGCGTCACCATCGAGCCGAACGAGAAGGGCGTGGAGGCTGCCGAGTACCTGATCCCGAAGGGCAAGCACATCCATCTGCAGGATGGCGACGCCATCGAGAAGGGCGAGTTCATCGTCGAAGGAAACCCGGCACCGCACGACATCCTGGCGGTCAAGGGCGTGGAGGAGCTTGCCTCCTACCTCGTCAACGAGATCCAGGACGTCTACCGGCTGCAGGGCGTGTTGATCAACGACAAGCATATCGAGGTGATCGTTCGCCAGATGCTGCAGAAGGTCGAGATCACCGACGCCGGCGAGACCGACCTGATCGCGGGCGACCAGATGGACAAGATCGAGCTCGACGAGTTGAACGAGAAGGTCAAGGAAGAGGGCAAGAAGCCCGCCAAGGGGCACCCGGTGCTGCTGGGTATCACCAAGGCGAGCCTGCAGACCCGCTCGTTCATCTCGGCCGCCTCGTTCCAGGAGACGACGCGCGTGCTCACCGAGGCTGCCGTCAACGGCAAGCACGACACGCTCGAAGGGCTCAAGGAGAACGTCATTGTCGGCCGGCTGATCCCGGCGGGCACCGGCGCGATCATGAACTCGCTGCGCGAGATCGCGGTGAAGCGCGATGGCCTCATCCTGGAGGAGCGCGAGAAGGAGCAGGCCGCCAAGTCCGCTCCCGAGCCGGTCGCGCTGCCTGCCGCCGAATAGTCCGTCGCGGCGGATCGCACGCTTCTCAAACCATCAGGGCCGCCCCACGGGGCGGCCTTTTGATTCGACGGGAAAGGGCGTGCGCTCACTCCGCGGCGATGTGTGCCGCTTCGTGCGTGGTTTCGGCGCGGATCGCGTCGTCGCGATGCCGGCGCGCGAGCGCGGCCTCGCCGCCGCGGGTGGCGTGGAACAGGTCGAGGGCTTCGGCTTCGTTCTCGCGTAGCGGCGTCATCGCGATGTCGCGGTAGTTCAGGCGCTCCGGATCGGCCTTCACGGCATTCTTGATCGCGCGGAAGCGGCGGTAGATCGACCAATAGCCGCGCAGCTTGCGCAGGCTGTCGCGCGCCAGCGCCGGGTAGAATGCAAACGGGCTCTCGATCGGCAGGCCGGGGCGGCGGTCGCGCCGGTATTTGAGCCGCAGCATGCCGCCCTCGAGCGGGTGGATGCCTTCGAGCGGGATCATGGTGTTGAACCAGA
>JBBWZU010000427.1:0-10365 GCA_039649225.1 Hyphomicrobiales bacterium
TCGAGTACGGCCTCATCTGCGCCGGCATCGCCGTCGCGCTCATCGCGATCATCAACAGCCTCGGCGAAAATCTCATTGTGCTCCTGACCCGGCTTCTCGACGCATTCGGCTGACGACATAGCAAAGCACGGCGCCTCAGCAGATCGTGACTTCGCGACTCCGCTCGAACTTCGAGATCGCCTTGTTGGCCAGACGCAAACGATTGCGGTCGCCGGCGTTGAACATCTTGTAGATGATTTCCAGCAGCCGATCGTCGATCAGCGCTGTGTCCTTCATCGCGCCGGTTTTCTTCAGGTAGTTTGCCGCGATGTCATAGGCCTCGCCTACGACCTCGACATTCGCCACCTGCATCGTGTGCTCGACCAACATCGGAGCCTCCGTATTTCGTCAGGATAAACCGCGCAGGTGCCACGGAGTTCCGTGCGCGGGTCAACCTTGCGATCGCCGCGGCCAAACCGCGCCGGCGAGGCTTTTGCCGCGGCGGATCGAACGCGCCTCGTCCGGTGAAAACTTCGGATTCGGGCACTCGTCCACCGTCATATTCCCGTACGTCACCATCGCTACAGGACGCGGTGCGACACCGTGCCGGCACTAGCCCTTGCGGCTGGACAGAAGCCCCGGCCAAGCGCAAATGGATTCCGTCCTTAGCCCTCCAAGCAACAGGACAGTCGAGGGAAAACCCCGCTGCGGCGGGGTTTTCTTTTGCCTGATGTCCCGAATCTTCAGGTTTGCAAGACCGCGCCGCGTACTCCGATGCTGGCCGGTTTGCATGCGCAAACTTCGGGTTCGCGCACGACGTCCCCAGTCAGATGACACTTTAGACCACGCACATCGTTGAACCTTCCCATCTGCCGCCACGACCAACGGACAGCAGGTGGGAACCAGTCCGATGCTCCATGTCCGCGTATGCCGCCAATTCGCGCTGCAGTGCTTTCGCTGGGCGACGACGCACGACGCCTCGCATCAACAGGCCTTCGTTGAGACCGCACGCGCCTGGCTGAAAACCGCCGAACGAATCGAAATGAGTGACGAAAGTTCGGCCTCCGAAGCGATCAAGGCGCGGCTGCACTGAAGATTGCCGGCGCGGCCTTCGGAACGTTTCGGCGGCAGGGGGTTTTCTCCATCAGCTGGAATCGCCTGAGTATGCCCGACACCGAATTTCTCATCCAATTGGCAAAGCGCTGCCGCCGCCTCGCGCAATCGTGCTTCGATCTCGGCGTTGCCGGCGAGCTGCGCGAGATGGCGCACGATTTGGAGAGCAGGGCGTCCGACTCCAAGCTCGAGCGGCAATTTCGCGAACCCGGCGCGCCGGCGCACCAGCGCATCGGTCAACGCACACGCCGGCATGATTAGCATTTGCTCCGTCATGCCCGGCCATAGCCCGTCGAAGACGGGCGTAAACGCCCTGATGTGGCCGGGCATCCACGTCTTGGCTATCCTCCGTTGCAATGAAGACGTGGATGGCCGGGTCAAGCCCGGCCATGACGCAGTGAGCGCCACCACGCCGCCTTATTCACGCGTCACTGCGCCGGAATGAAGAAAACGATTGCGGCGATTGTCTTTCTGTTCGCGGTCTGGTTCGCCTGGTCGGCGTGGCCGTTCCTGGCTTTGTACGATCTCGTGCGCGCCGCGCAGGCCGCCGATGTTGCGGCGATCGAGCGCGGCGTCGACTTCCCCGAATTGCGCCGCTCGCTCTCGAGCCAGATCATTCAGGCCTATGCGCGCGTGACCGGCAAGAAGGTCGACGGCGGCGGACTGATGATCGGGATCGCCTCCGCATTCGCCGACCCGTTCGTCGAAAAGCTGCTGTCGCCGCAAACCTTGACCGACCTGCTCAAGAACGGCTGGCCGCGCGAGATGCTGGCCGAGCGCCCCGAGGGGTTCGACGGGCTGGATCTGAACACGCTCGGTAGTGCGCTGCAGCTTTACTTCGCGGCCGATTACGGCATCGGCGAATTCCGCGTACCGGTTCCGGTCAACCTCCCGGTCCCGCGCCAATTCCGCATCCGTCTCGCGCTCTCGGATTGGACCTGGAAGTTGTCCGGCCTCGACCTGCCGCACCCGCTGCAGGATCGGCTGGCGCGCGAGCTGATCAAGCAGGAGCAGAACAAGCCGGCGGGATAGCGCGCGAGACGTTCACTCCGTCATGGCCGGGCAATAGCCCGTTGAAGATGGGCGTGAACGCCCTGATGCCCGGCCATCCACGTCTTACTTTGCGGGGGCTCGGCAAGAAAGGCGTGGATGCCCGGCACAAGGCCGGGCATGACGAAGTAGGCGTATGAGCACGATTGACGCCCCCCGATCCGGCCCGCATGCTGGCAGGATCGAGGATCTGCACATGCGGCGTACCACCGCCATCGCTTGCCTCATCGCCGGCATCTTCTGGCTCGCGGCCTCTGGCACGCAGGCCGGCGCCGGGAGCTGGTTTTCGCAACCTCGCGATAACGACCCGTTTGTGTTCGGCATGACCAAGGACGAGGTCGCGCGCATCGCCGACGCGCCGCTGGTCTATCTGTCGGGATCGCGCGGCTCGGAGCGCTATCTGATCGAGCGGCGCGCGAGCGTGCCCGGCCTCTATCCGGTCGACACGCACATCGTGCTGCAATTTCGCCGCGGCCATCTCACCGGCTGGCGGCGCGACTGGCAGATGCGGCCCTATTGGTTCTAAAGCAGCGAAAACCGTAGGGCGGGCAAAGCGCAGCATCCGCGATAGCGGGTGCGAAGCGTGCCCGCCATTGTCCGCTACAGCGGGCACGGCGCGACGCGCCTTTGCGGCCTACGGATTCGCGATCGCCTCACAGGCACGATCCGCCCTCGCCCGGCGCCGAGCACGGGATGGCTTTGGTCAGTTCCTGGATGCGCTTTTTGGCATTCGCCTGGGCCAGGCTCTCAAAAACGCTCTTCGGCGAAAACTCGGACGCCTTGCGTAAGTCCGCAATCGCAAGCTCGCTCTTGCCCTGCGCCTCGTAGACGCGGGCGCGCACGTAATAACTTTCGGCGTTGGCCTGATCCAACGACGTTGCCTTGTCGAGATCGACGAGCGCCCCCGCGTAGTCGTTCTTCTTGAGCAGGGCCGCGCCGCGCGCCGTCAGCGCATCGCCATATTGCGGCTTGAGCTTGAGCGCCCGGTCGAAATCCGCGATCGCCCGATCGGTTTCGCCCTTCCCCAGCAGAGCGCGTCCGCGCAAGGCGAACACGGAGGCATCCTGCAGCCCTCTGGCGACCGCAAGATCGAACACGCCGATCGCCCGTTCCGGCTGGCCGCTCGCCAGCAGCGACAGGCCGCGGCCATAGAGCGCGGTGATGTTCTCGGGATTGATCTCCAGCGCGCGGTCGAAATCCGCGTTCGCCTCGCTGGTGCGGCCTTTGGCGAGCAGCGCGAGCCCGCGGCCGGCCAGCGCATCGGTCTCTTTCGCATTGCTCACCAGCGCGCGGTCGAACTCGACCAGCGCCTTGTCGATCTGTTTCTGCAGCTGGAATACGAGACCGCGTCCGGCGTACCCCGCGGCATTCCTGTCATCGAGCGCGATGGCGCGGTCATATTCGGCCAGCGCAGTCGTGTAGTCGCCCTTGAGGCGGAACACCATGCCGCGCCCGACATAAGCCGGCGCGCTTTTCGCATCGAGCGCCAGCATCGCGTCGAAATCGGCCAGCGCGCGGTCATGCTGACCCGTCAGCGCCAGCATGGAGCCGCGAAGCTGACGCACCGCGGAATCGTTCGGCGCGAGCCTGACGGCGGTGTCGAGGTCGGCGAGCGCCTGCGGACTCTGCTTTTTTTGCAAGCGGGCGAGCGCGCGCAAATAGAACACCGGGGCCGCTTTCGGCGTCAGCGCGGCGAGACGGTCGAGCTCGCGGATGGCGTCGTCGCTCTTGCGCTGCTGGATCAGCTGGAGCGCCTTCGCCAGCTGGGCCTGACCCGGCGGCGCCGCAGCCGGAGGCGCCGGCGCTTGGGCCGCCGGCGCATTCGGCGTTGACGCCGGCGCCGGCGGCGCCGGAGACACCGTCGCCGTACCGGCCGGCGGGGCGGCTGGCGTGCGCGCGGCGAGCAGCGCGTTCTTCAGTGTCGTCGCCCGCGCGTAGGTGGGGTCGATCGCCAGCGCGCGGTCATAGTCGGCGATCGCCCGCTCGGTGTCGCGTTTGCGCGCATGAGCCGCACCGCGGTTGGTCAGGATCTGCGGCATCGATGGGTTCGGCGCGACCTCAAGCGCCTTGTCGAGATCGGCGATCACGGCGTCGAAATCGCCGTGATTGAACGAGATGATGGCGCGATTGTAGAACGCCACCCACTCCTTCGGATTGAGCTCGATGACGCGGCGATAGGCGGCCAAAGCGCGGGTTTCATCGCCGCTGGCGGCGGCCGCAATACCGAGGAGCAGATGCGTGCGCGCCTCATCGCCCTTCAATTCGATCGACCGCTCGAAGTCCTTGAGCGCCGCGGCGTTGTCGCCGGTCTGCTGATAGGCGTTACCGCGATTGCGCAACGCCACGGCATCGTCGGCCTTGAGGGCGAGCGCACGCGTCAGCAAGTCGATCGCTTCGCCGTAGCGCTTGCCCAGGACGGGGGCGCCGCCGTCGGCGGCAAGACGCATCTGTTCGGACGCGGCCGGCAGCGCGCCGGGCGCGGCCGCAGGGCTTGCCGCGCCGGTTCCCGCCGGACCGCTTGCCGCGGAACCGCGCGCCGATTTGGCCGCGAGTGCATTGCTCTTGAGCGACTGCGCACGCTGGTGTTTCGGGTTGAGCGTGAGCGCCCGATCCAGATCCGCGACTGCACGGTCGAAATCATCGCGTGCCATATAGGCGTCGCCGCGCGCCACGTAGTAGTTCGCGGCGTTCGGACTGAGCGCGATCGCGCGGGAAAAATCCGCGATGGCCTGCTCGGTTTCGCCCTTGCGGCGGCGCGCATAACCGCGATTGGCAAAGCCATCCGGGATATTCGCATTCATCGCAATGGCGCGGTCGCAATCCGCGATGGCGCGGTCGATCTCGCCGGCTTGCAGCAGCGCCAGCGCGCGGCCCGCATAGGCATAAGGGTTATCCGGCCGCAGCGTGATCGATTGATCGAAGTCGCCGAGCGCCTGCGCCCATTCGTTGCGCGCCGCACGCAGATTGGCGCGCTGCAGATAGGCATTGGCATTCTTCGGATCGAGATCGAGCGCACGCGCATTGTCCGCAAGAGCCTGGTCGAGATTGCCCCGGCGCCGATACACGGAGCCGCGGTCGACCAGCGCGTCGGCGGAGGACGGCGCCAACCGCACCGCACTCTCGAAATCCGCCATCGCGCGATCGAGCATGTCGCGCCGGCCGTACCAGGCGCCGCGGCGGCGATGCGCCGTCGCCAGATCCTCATCCTTGAGCGTGTGCTGCTCGATCACGGCGGTGCAGCCGGCCATGATCTTGTCGGGGATCTCGGTCCGGCAATCGTCCCAGTCGTCGGCGCGCGCCGCGTTGGCCGATGCAGCCATCAGAATGGCTGCACAGCAGGTCACCGAAAGGTGTCGCAATGTCATCGCAGCGCTCATCGGATTCTTTTTCTTGATAGGCTGCAATTTACACCCGAGCCTGACGAGCGGCAACGCGATCAGTGTTGTTCCATGTTGCCGGCAACATGGCGCTCGAACCGCTTGAGCACGATCAGAATGATCAGCGCGAGCGCGAGTCCCGTGACCACGACGATCCAATCCGCCAGGCCGCATGCGATACCGAGACCGGCGGCGATCCACACGGTCGTCGCGGTGGTCAGGCCGTGGACCTTCTTGGTGCTTTCATCGCGGAGGACTACGCCGGCGCCGATGAATCCGACACCGACCATCAGGCCCTGAATGATGCCCTGAAGAACACGCGACGTGGCGTTCGGGTCGTTGCCGAGTCCCGGGTAGCGCAGCGCCGCGATCGAGACCATTGCGGCGCCGAGCGAAATCAATCCGAGCGTCCGCATCCCGATCGGCTTGTCGCTCACCTCGCGCTGGAAGCCGAGCGCGAGCCCAGCGCCGGCCGCGGCCAGCAGACGGATAACGACGATCAGGTCCGCCGCAAGGCTGTCGCTCATCATTTCCGGTTCCTCCCCTGCCCGGCCGCTCCGCGCCAAGAGCATCCAAGAGCATATCAGAACGCTTGCGCCGTCCGGCGCACAGTCTATGAATCCTCCTATGCTTGGCCGCAACGGCCCAAAACATTCAGGTGAGGACCATGAGCACCAATCTCGGCACCATGGAAGACCTGCCGGCCGATTACCGGCAGGCCGTGCAGAACGCCAACACGACGCCGCTGTGGCCGCTGATGCGCAAGGCGCTGCCGCACGACACGCCGGTGCCGCAGAGCAAGGCCTGCCTCTGGGCCTATGACGACATCCGCCCGCTGCTGCTGCGCGCCGGCGACCTGACGCCGGTCGAGAAGGCCGAGCGGCGCGTGCTGATCCTGTCCGATCCCGGCCGCGGGCCGGGCGCGATGCGTGTCGCCGGGCCGATCTTTTGCGGGATGCAGTTGCTGCTGCCGGGCGAAAAAGCGCCGGCGCACCGGCATACGCCGAGCGCGGCGCGCGTGGTGATCGAGGGCGAAGGCGCCTACACCATCGTGAACGGCGAAAAATGCATGATGGAGCCGGGCGACGTGATCCTCACCCCCGGCGGCGCCTGGCACGACCATGGCCATGACGGCAAAGGCCCGGTGATCTGGCTCGATGCGCTCGACCTGCCGCTGTTCATCGATCTGGAAGCCGCCTACTCGGTCGAACGCGAACTGCAGGCCCCGAAAAATCGTCCCGATGCCTCCGAGGTCGAATACGCGACGCCCGGCATGGTGCCGGCGCGCCGCAACGGCCAGGCGCGGCCGAGCTATCCGATGATGCGTTACCCCTGGACCAATGCCGTCAAGGGCCTGCGCGCCCTCGCCGAGCACACGCCGCGCGGCGAACCGGTCGAGCTCGACTACGTCAATCCGGAGACCGGCGACGCCTGCCTGCCGACCATGGGCTTTACGGCGATGATGCTGCGCGCGGGCGAAACCCTCGCGCCGCCGCTGCGTTCGACCTCGGCGGTGCATCACGTCGTCGAAGGTTTTGGCCAATCGACCGTCAACGGCGAGACGTTCCGCTGGAAACGCGGCGACACGTTCTCGGCCCCGGTGTTCGCGCTGATCGAGCACAGTGTGAAGGAGCCGGCCTTCCTGATCCGCGTGCACGACACGCCGCTGCAGCAGAAGCTGAACTACTACGAAGAGCGGGAGCGCCCGCAGCAGGCGGCGGAGTAGAGGCTCGAAGCTCCGTCATGTCCGGCCTTAGCCCGTCCTGAAGGGCGTTTATGCCCGTTTTCGCGGGCTATGGACGGGCTAAACGCCCTGATGGCCGGGCATCCACGACTTTTTCTGGGTATCAAGAAAGGCGTGGATGGCCGGGTCAAGCCCGGCCAAGACGGCGCTATTTGCGCGCCCCGCCGTCTATTTCACCAACTGAAATCAAAGTTCGCCATCTCATATCTTGCTTGACTTGGCATGCCAGGGCCTATTTCTTTCAGCCAGCGGAATTTTGGTAACCCGCGGGGGAAATGGCATGGACGAGAGCACGCTCCGTAATGGCGGCACTATCGTTATCGACCGGCCGCAGCCGATGCCGCGCCCGGCCGGTGAGCGGCACAGCATCCAGTCGGTCGATCGCGCCATGACGCTGCTTGAGGCGATCGCGGACGCCGGCGGCGAGACCACGCTGACCGAGCTGTCGCACCGTACCAAGCTGAACATCTCGACCTGTCATCACCTGCTGTCGACCCTGGTGACCCGCGGCTACGTCGCCAAGGTGCCGGTGCGGCGCACTTATGCGCTCGGCGCCCGCATCCTGTTTCTCAGCCACGCCTGCCTGCGCCAGGTCGACCTGCCGCGGCGCGCCGAGCCGTTCATCACGCGCATCAACGACGTGACCGGCGAGACCGTGCATCTGGCGGTGCTGCAGGGCGAGACCATGGTGGCCTTGACCAAGCGCGAGGCACGCCATCCGGTCCGCGTCGACGGCGGGTCGGTCGGCAAGGCCGCATCCGCGCACGCAACCGCGACCGGCAAGGCGATGCTGGCCTGGCTCCCCGAGCACGAGATCAAGCGCATCGTGTCCGTGCACGGCATGACCAAGTTCACGCCGCACACGATCACGGAATTTTCCGCGCTGATCGAGGACCTGCGTCACGTGCGCCGCAACGGCTACGCACTCGATCGCGAGGAGCTCAATCCGGGTGTCATCTGCGTCGGCGCCGCGATCCGCGATCACAGCGGCGCGGTGGTGGGGGCGATCAGCGCCTCGGCCCCGACCATGCGGACCACCGAAGATCATCTCGCGCTGATGCGGGAGGAGGTCGTTGCCGCCAGCCGCGCGCTGTCGGCCGAACTCGGCGGGTTCGACACCGCCGAACGCGCGCTCGCCGGCTGAATTTTCAGGAGATTGCCGCATGTACGCACCGGCTGGTGTGAAGACGAGTCCCGATATGCCGGTGCCGGATACCATGAAGGCCTGGGTGCTCGGCGATCCCCACGAGCTCAAGCTCACCGACAAGCCGGTGCCGGTACCCCGGCGCGCCGAGGTGCTGGTGCGCATCGACGCGGTCGCGATCTGCGCGACCGACCTGGAAATCATCGCGCACGGCCCGCCCGCGATGATCCAAGGCGGCCTGCCGTTCAACAAGAACTGGACCCCCGGCCACGAATACATGGGCACGGTGGCGGCGCTCGGACCCGGCGTCGACGAGTACAAGATCGGCGAGCGCGTGACGGTGGAGATCCACGCCGGCTGCGGCCAGTGCAAGCGCTGCCGCGCCGGCATGTATACGTCGTGCCACAACTACGGCCTCAACTACGGCGACGTCGACAAGGGCCATCGCGCCAACGGCTTCACCACCGATGGCGGCTTTTGCGAGTACCAGGTCAACAACATCAACACGCTGGTCTCGATCCCGGACGCGATGACGGATGAGGAAGCGACGCTGGTCGTCACCGCCGGCACCGCGATGTACGGCCTCACCGAGTTGGGCGGCCTCGTCGCAGGCGAAAGCGTCGTCGTCACCGGCCCTGGTCCGATCGGACTGCTTGGCGTCGCGGTGGCGAAAGCGCTCGGCGCGCAGCCCGTGATCCTCACCGGGACGCGCGATAATCGTTTGAAGATCGGCCTCGAACTCGGCGCCGACCATGTGGTCAACGCCCGGCAGGAGAATGCCGTCGACGCCGTGCGCAAGCTCAACGGCGGCAAGGGCGTCGACTACGTGGTCGAATGCTCGGGCGCGCCCGATGCCGTCAACGAGGCGATCCGCATGGTCAATCGCGGCGGCAAGGTGTGCCTTGCGGCCTTCCCGCACGAAGAGACGCCGGTCGATGTCGCGCACATCGTGCGCAACAACATCTACCTGTTCGGCATCCGCGGCGAAGGCAAGAGCGCGACGCACCGTGCCGAAGCTTTCATGTCGCAGAAGCGCTTCGACGCGACCAAAGTGCACACCCACACCTTCCCGCTCGAGGACCTGCCGACCGCGATCAAATACGCGCGCGAACGCATCGACGATGCCATCAAGGTGGTGGTGAAGATGCGCGGCGGTGTCGCACAGCGGGTGGCGGCGGAATAAAGCGGCGCGTAGCCCTCATCCTGAGGTGCTCGCCCGCTTGGGCGAGCCTCGAAGGACGAGGGCGTGAACGCATGCGTTTGCCGCCATCCTTCGAGACGGCCGCTGCGCGGCCTCCTCAGGATGAGGTCGGAGTCTGGGGCACGGGGAGGACGACCATGGCGGTCAATGCGGGCGCGCGTCTTGATCGCTTGCCCATCGGCTCGTTTCACTACCGCATCTTCTGGCTGGTCGGCGCCGGCATGTTCTTCGACGGCTACGACCTCTATGTGGCCGGTGGCGTCCTCGCGACGCTGATCCAATCGAAATTCTCGACCTTGCCGCAGAACCTGCAATTCATCTCGCTGACCTTCGTCGGCATGACGATCGGTTCGCTTGCCACCGGATTTCTCGGCGACAAATTCGGCCGCCGCTTCACCTACCAGGTCAACCTGCTGATCTTCGGCTTGGCCTCGCTCGCGGCCGCCTTCGCGCAGGACATGAACCAGCTCATCGTCTGCCGTTTCGTGCAAGGCCTCGGGCTCGGCGCCGAGATCGTGGTCGGCTATTCGACGCTGACCGAATTCGTGCCGCCGCGTTCGCGCGGCCGCTGGCTCGCGTTCATGGCCTTCCTGGTCGTCGCGGGTTTTCCGGCGACCTCGCTGCTCGGCTATCTGATCATCCCGAATTTCGGCTGGCGGCCAATGTTCGTCATCGCGGGCATCGGCTCGCTCGTCGTCTGGTACCTGCGCAAGAACCTGCCCGAATCCCCGCGCTGGCTCGAATCCAAAGGACGTAG